>JAGGSO010000075.1 GCA_021159055.1 Candidatus Bipolaricaulota bacterium
CCGATTTCGACGTGGAAGAGCAAGAGTGGCGGGTCGTCCCGTCTCCGAACGACCCAGCGAAGGTCGAATTGTAGCCGCTGTTTGCCCCCGCAGTTCAGTTATCAGCTCGTGGCGACTGATTCCCGGGACTGCGACGATGTGGAAACGGAAGGTATTCCACGCTGGGAGTGTGGCGCACCGGTTGGGGATAGAGCTGCATTAGGTGCAGAATCTCATTCGGCATGTCGGCCGATACGTGCAGCCCCAGTCGCTTTGCTTCCTCATAGGTGAGGGGGTAGTCGTGCGTCCAGCGTCCCTCGGACAGGATCTGAGCGAGCTCGGCCGCCTTCTCGTCGGAGTATCGGCCGGCGAGGATCTCCTTCACGCTCTCCCGCACCTGGCGGAGCGCCTTCTCCGCGGTATCGGCCAGGATCAGGGTGCGATCATCCACTTTCTCCACCGGCTTCTCCTGCACCGCCTTCACTATCGACGCGGCCGGGAACTCCCCGAGCTGGGGGTCAACCGGCCCGAGGACCGCGTGCTCGCACATCACGATCTCGTCCGCTGCGAGGGCGATCAGCGTCCCCCCGGACATCGCGTAGTGGGGAACGAACGCGGTCACTTTGCCCGGATGCCGCTTGATGGCACGCGCGATCTGGGTGGCGGCGAGTACGAGCCCTCCTGGGGTGTGAAGGACGATGTCGATCGGCACATCGGGGTCGGTAAGATGGATCGCCCTGATCACCTGCTCGGAGTCGTGCACGTCGATGTAGCGCATGACCGGAAACCCGAGAAAGCTCATCGTCTCCTGCCGGTGAACGAGGAGGATCACGCGTGATCCGCGCTCGTGCTCGATCTTGGCGATCAGCCGCTGACGGGTGTTCTCCAGCATGCGCTGGTGCAGAACCGGCTGCAGGGCCGACAGCATGAGGAAGATCCAGAATAGATCGAGGATCGTCATGAGTCCCCTCCTTCCGTTTCGGACTTGGTTTCGTTCGCGCCTTCATCCGTTGCCACCTCCGCCGATTTCAGTGCGCGGGCGATGACCTCCCCCTTCTCTGCGTCGTAGTCGATCTCGACCGTGACGTCCTCTCCGATCTCTCCAGCCAAGAGCTTGCGGGCGAGAAGCCCCTCGATCTCCGACTGGATGATCCGCCGCAGCTCCCGCGCCCCGAACTGCGGGCTGTAGCCCCGCTCGGCCAGGTAATCGATGAGGGCATCGGTCCACTTGGGGGTGATCCGCTGGGCGCGAAGCCGACGGGCGACCCGCTCCAGTTGCAGCTTGACGATGTCGTGGATCTGCTCGCGGGTGAGGGCCTGGAACACGATGATCTCATCGATCCGGTTGATGAACTCCGGCCGGAAGTAGCGCGCCAGCTCCTCCATCAGTCGGTCCTTGAGGTCCTTGTAGTTGAGTGCCTCTGGCCCCATCCGCAGGTTGTCGCGGATGATCTCGGCCCCGATGTTGCTCGTAGCGATGATCACCGTGTTGGTGAAGTCGACCGTCCTGCCCTTGGAGTCAGTGAGACGCCCGTCGTCGAGCACCTGAAGGAGGATGTTGAACACCTCGGGATGCGCCTTCTCGATCTCATCGAGCAACACGATCGAGTACGGACGGCGGCGGACCGCCTCGGTCAGCTGCCCTCCCTCTTCGTGACCGACGTAACCGGGAGGGGCACCGACGAGACGAGAGACGGCATGCCGCTCCATGTACTCGGACATGTCGATTCTGACGATGGCGTCCTCGTCCCCGAACAGAATCCAGGCCAGTGCCTTGGCGAGCTCGGTCTTCCCCACTCCAGTCGGCCCGAGGAAGAGGAAGCTCGCGATCGGGCGGTTGGGATCGGAGAGCCCGGCGCGCGTCCGGCGCACCGCCTCCGACACCGCCTTGACCGCCTCATCCTGACCGACGATCCGCTGGTGGAGGAGTTCCTCCATCGCCAGGAGCTTCTCCCGCTCCTCCTTGGTCAACTCGGAGACCGGGATCCCGGTCAGCCGGGAGACGATCTCGGCCACATGCTCGGTGCGCACGTCCGGAACCGACTTGGCACGGGTCCTCTTCCACTCCTCCATCGCTCGATCCCGCTTCTCTTCCCATTTCTGCCGGTCGCGCTTGATCTCCTCGGCGCGGCCGAAGTCCTTCGCCGCCACCGCTGCTGCCTCCTCGCGCTGGAGGTGCTTGATCTTCGCTTCTCCCTCCTGCACCTCGATCGGAGGCATGGTGTTGCGGATCCGGATCCGGGCGCACGCCTGATCCAGGATGTCGATCGCCTTATCCGGGAGGAACCGTCCGGTGATGTACCGGTCGGCGAGCTCGGCGGCGGCAACGATCGCCTCCTCGGTGATCTTCACCTTGTGATGCGCCTCCAACCGGTCCTTCAGTCCGCGCAGGATCTCGGCCGTCTGCTCCACCGTCGGCTCGGCGACGAACACCGGCTGGAACCTCCGCTCCAGTGCCGGATCCTTCTCGATCCGCTTGCGGTACTCCCCCAATGTCGTAGCTCCGATCACGTGCAGCTCTCCCCGAGCGAGCATCGGCTTCAGGATGTTGGCCGCGTCCATCGTCCCCTCCTCCCCGGCCCCGCCGGCGCCGACGAGGAGGTGGACCTCATCGATGAACAGGATGATCTCGTCCTGGTTCTCCTTCACCTCATCGAGGACCTTGCGGATGCGCTCCTCGAACTCCCCGCGGTACTTGGTCCCGGCGACGATCCCGGTGAGGTCGAGCTCGACCACCCGCTTCCCCTTCAAGAGCTCGGGCACCTCGCCATTCACGATCCGCTGCGCCAGTCCCTCCACAATCGCCGTCTTCCCCACCCCGGGCTCTCCGATCAGGACCGGGTTGTTCTTGGTGCGGCGGGAAAGGATCTCGATCACCGTCTCGATCTCCTCATGCCGACCGATCACCGGGTCGAGCTTCCCCTGCTTGGCCATCGCGGTGAGATCGCGGGAGAACTTATCCAGCGTCGGGGTCGACGAGGGCTCCTGCACGCGCCCTTCTTCCGCTCCTTTTCCGACCATCTTCACCACCTGCTGTCGCAATGATTCCGGAGTGATCCCGTACTTGCGGAGGAGATCCCCGGCCAGGCCGTCCGTCTCCCGCACAAGGCCGATCAACAGGTGCTCCGGCCCGATGTAGGAGTGCCCGAGCCGCTGTGCCTCCTCGGCCGCCAGGACAAGGACCCGCTTCAATCGCGGGGCGAGCTCCGGGTTCTTCACCTCCCGCTCCACCCGGGGGACGTTGTGCTCGATGTACTGGACCACGTCGTCGGGCTTGAGCTTCACCCCCTTGAACAGGGCCTGGACGACCTGCGTGTCAAGGAGCGCAAGGAGGAGGTGTTCGGTGTCGATGAGGTCGCTTCCCCACTCCGCCGCTTTCTCCGCGGAGCGGGCCAGGGCATCCCGGGCCGGTTCGGAGAGCCAGTCCGAGATGTCCACCGATTCCCGCCGCGGACGACGTTCCGCCCGCGGCTCGCGCGACTCGGGGAAGAAATCCTCGAAGAAATCCCCCAACATCCCGCCGAACAATGATTCCCATGGGGATCTCCCCGCGCCGAACCGTTTCGCATAACACTCGTCGCACAGGTAGAGCTCCTCTTCCGTCCCTCCCCGACGCACTACCACATGATGAACAGCTGGTCTTATCCGGCAATCATCGCACATTCGGTCCATCTCATCCTCCTTTTGAGATCAGCTCGAGTATATCCCGTCCCTGAAGTGACTGCGCCGGTGGAACACCGGAAACAGGACCATTCCTGCCACCATCCCGCCGATGTGGGCCCACCACGCGATTCCACCACCAAACTGGGGTGCCACCAGCGCGTACACCCCGGAGAACAACTGGGTGAGAAACCAGGCGCCGATGAACAGCACCGCGGGGATCGGCACGAAGAACGGGATGAATCCGAGCGGGATGAGGGTAATGACCTGGGCGGTGGGGAACATGAGCAGATAGGCCCCCATCACCCCGGCGATCGCCCCGGACGCCCCCAACGCCGGGATCGTGGAATGGAGGTTGGTCACGTAGTGGGTGAGGCTCGCCGCAATCCCACATATGAGATAGAAGGATACGAACCGCCAGTGTCCCATCCTGTCCTCCACGCTTCCCCCGAATATCCACAGCGCCCACATGTTACCGATGAGATGCATCCAACTCCCATGAAGGAACATGTTCGTGATAAACGGCCAGATGGAATCAGCGGTCGGTCCGAACCACGCCTTAAAGTAGACATCAGCATACCGGGCCGGGACTAATCCGAAGTGATAGAATACCCATTCCAGGGTACGTTGGGGAAGAGAAAGCTCGATAAGGAATACGATAACATTGATCGCGATAAGGGCCCAGACCGCAAGCGGGGTCTCCCTCCTCATCACAGTATCGCGTATGGGGAACAAATCATCCTCCGTTACCGCGCCATGATCTCCATTGTGATGCCGACGCCTAGTCATTTGAGTGTATCAGAATCGGGGGTGAGAGTACAAGTAGAA
>JAGGSO010000076.1 GCA_021159055.1 Candidatus Bipolaricaulota bacterium
TCTATGTACAACGAGGGTCCTTTGAGGAGGTTCCTCCAACGTTCGCGGAGGTCGGCGAAGCCATCTGGGCGTTCCTTCGTCCCGTAGCGGAGAGCATCGCACGTGGAGAACCATTTAATCAAACATGGCTTCCGGGAGGCCCGTGGAAGGCAGAGTGAAGGGGTGATCGATGCCCGAGTTTAGTGAGAAGGCATTTGAACAAGCGATTGAGAGTGTGCTCGTTACTGGGCGCCCAGACGGGATTTCCGGTGATCGCACCGCGGAATCAACGCCCGGCTACGGCGAGTTCATCTCCGGCGGCTACCACCGCCGGACGAGCACCGATTACGACAAGGACCTTTGCCTGATCCCGCAGGATGTGCTCGACTTCATCCTCGATGTGCTTGAGAATTATTCCCGCAGACCCGATCCTCAGGGCCTGCGGGCGGCGGAGCTACTTAGGGACCTGCTCCCAGTCCTTCAGGAACCGGTCGATCCCGACGTCGGTCAACGGATGGTTGAACAGCTTCTTCAACACCGCGTAGGGGACGGTGGCGATCTCCGCCCCGAGCAGTGCCGCCTCGAGCACGTGGCGGGGATGGCGGACGCTCGCTACGATGATCTCGGTAGAGAACCCGTAGTTCCGATAGATCTCGACGATCTCGGATACAAGCTCCATCCCGTTCCCGCCCGCATCGTCGATCCGCCCGACGAACGGGGAGACGAAGCTCGCGCCGCACTTGGCGGCAAGGAGCGCCTGATTCGCCGAGAAGACGAGGGTGACGTTGGTGGGGATCCCCTCCTGTGAAAGCTCATTTACTGCCCGCATCCCGGCCTCGGTCATCGGGATCTTGATGACGACGTTGTCGTGGATCTCGGCAAGGGCCCGCGCCTGGGAGACCATTCCGGGAGCATCGAGGGCGGTCACCTCCGCGCTCACCGGACCGTCGACGATCCCGCAGATCTCCCGTACGATCTCCTCGAACGGCCGCTTCTCCCGGGCGACGAGCGTCGGATTCGTCGTCACCCCGTCGATCACCCACGCCATCTCGCGGATCTGGTCAATGTTCGCCGTGTCGATGAAAAGCTTCATATCCCCTCCTTGTTTCGTATCACCGCTCGCATAAGTTTATTGGATTGGCGTCCAGTTTCCCATCGGGCAGCTGCGGGGCTTGTACATTGCGTTACGCCGGCGCGGCGGGTAAACTTGTGTAAAAGATTCGAAAACCTGCGGTAAATACGAACTGTGCCGGCGGTGGTTGAGCCGGTCTTTCTTTTTGTCCCATGAGGTGCAGGCGTTGGAGGAACGAACATGCGTAAGAGATTGAGTATCGAGAGGGTGAGAAACATTGGGCTGATGGCCCACATCGACGCCGGGAAGACGACAGTGACCGAGAGGATCCTGTTCTTCACCGGGAAGACCCACAAGATCGGCGAGGTGCACGAAGGAGCGGCGACGATGGACTGGATGGCGCAGGAGCGGGAGCGGGGGATAACGATCACCTCGGCGGCAACGACGACCTACTGGCGCGACCATCGGATCAACATCATCGACACCCCGGGACACGTCGACTTCACCGCTGAGGTGGAACGGTCACTGCGCGTCCTCGACGGGGCGGTCGCCCTGTTCTGTGCCGTCGGCGGGGTCGAGCCGCAGTCGGAGACCGTCTGGCGCCAGGCGGAGCGCTACCGCGTCCCGCGGATCGCGTTCGTCAACAAGATGGACCGGACCGGGGCCGACTTCGACGGGGTGGTCGAGGAGATCCGCAGAGAGCTCGGGGCGAACGCCGTCCCGGTCGTGATCCCGATCGGGGCCGAGTCCGACTTTCAAGGGGTGATCGACCTCGTCGACATGAAGGCGATCTACTACGACGAGGCACCGCAGGGCGCGGTGATCCGCGAGGAGGAGATCCCGGCCGAGATGCTCGAGCGGGCAAGAGAGGCCCGTGCCCTGATGATCGAGCGGGCGAGCGAGCTCGACGACTCCCTGATGGAGAAGTTCCTGAATGACGAGCTTCCCGGGAGGGAGGAGCTCGTGGCGGTCATCCGAAAGGCGACGATCGCCGGGAGGTTCATCCCGGTCCTCTGCGGGGCGGCGTTCAAGAACAAGGGGGTGAGGAGGCTCCTCGATGCGATCGTCGACTACCTCCCGTCCCCGGTCGATCTCCCTCCTGTCATTGGGACCCTCCGCGAAGAGAACGAGGAGATCGTCCGCTGCCCGAAGGACGACGCCCCGCTCGCCGCCTTGGCGTTCAAGGTCCAGGCGGACAAGCACATCGGGAAGCTGACCTACGTCCGTGTCTATTCCGGGGTTCTGCGCGTCGGGGACACGGTTCTCAATTCGACGCGGGACAAGACCCAGCGGGTCGGGAGGCTGTTCGAGATGCACGCCGACCACCGCCAGCCGGTCGAGGAGCTCCGCGCCGGGGACGTCGGCGCGGTCGTCGGGCTCGGGGACACGCGGACCGGGGATACGATCTGCAGCAAGGAGCATCCGATCGTCCTCGAATCGATCGATTTTCCCGCCCCTGTCATCGGGGTGGCGGTTGCCCCGGAGACGAGCGCCGATCGGGACAAGCTGTCGGTCGCTCTCGCCCGGCTCGCTGAGGAGGACCCGACGTTCGCCGTCCGCTCGGACGATGATACCGGCGAGGTCGTGATCTCCGGGATGGGTGAGCTCCATCTCGAGATCATCCTCGATCGACTCCGCCGCGAGTTCAACGTTGCGGTCAAGTCCGGCCGGCCGCAGGTCGCCTACCGCGAGACGATCCTCTCCGCGGTCGACCACGAGTACCGCCACGTCAAGCAGACCGGAGGGCGCGGCCAGTACGCGCACGTGGTCTTCCGGATCGCCCCGAACAAGCCGGGCGGGGGGTTCCAGTTCGAGGACGAGATCACCGGCGGGAAGATCAGCCGCGAGTACATCCGCGCGATCGAGCGGGGGATCCTCGACGCGATGGCGAAGGGCCCGTACGCCGGGTTCCCGATGGTCGACATCAAGGTGACGGTCTACGACGGCTCGATGCACGAGGTCGACTCCTCCGAACAGGCGTTCCGCACCTGCGGGATGATGGGGTTCCGCGAGGCGTGCAAGAAGGCGGGATTGTCCCTCCTCGAGCCGGTGATGAGCGTCGAGGTGACCGTTCCGGAGGACTATACCGGCGCCGTCACCGGGAGCCTGGCGGCGAAGCGAGGGAGGATCGTCGCGATGGACCGGAAGGGGAACGCCGCGTCGATCAGGGCGCTTGTCCCACTCGCCGAGATGTTCGGATACGCGTCCGAGCTTCGCAACATCACAAGCGGTCGGGGGAGCTTCACCATGCAGTTCGAGCACTATGAGGCCGTTCCCTATGCTATTGCCGAGGAGATCGTCGCTGCACGGCGGAAGACCCCGGCGTAAGCCGTCAGTGGTTGCGGTTTATCTAACCGGGAACGATAATTTCTCCGGCCACATCAAATAAGGAGGCGGAGCGTGTATCGGATATTGAATAAGCGCAAGTTGGCTCCCGAGGTACACGAATACGTGATCGAGGCTCCGGAGATCGCCCGTGCCGCCCGGCCCGGGCAGTTTGTCGTTCTTCGGCTGCATGAGCGTGGGGAACGAATACCTCTCACGATCGCCGATGCCGACCCCGAGACGGGCGGAGTTACGATCGTGGTGCAAGAGGTGGGAAAGACCACGCGCGAGATGGGGGATAAATTCGATAAAGGGGATTGCATCCTCGATTTCGTCGGGCCGCTTGGCAAGCCATCCGAGATCGAAAACTTCGGGACCGTGATCTGCATCGGGGGCGGGCTGGGGATCGCCCCGGTCTACCCGATCACCCGCGCGCTCAAGGATGCCGGCAATACGGTGCTCGGGATCATCGGGGCGCGCACTAAAGACCTCTTGTTCTACATCGACAAGATGGAAAAGGTCTGCGATGAGCTCATCGTGACGACCGATGACGGCTCGGCCGGACGCAAGGGGTTCACGAGCGATCCGCTTACGGAGATCCTCGCTGCAGGGCGGAAGGTGGATCGGGTGGTGGCGATCGGCCCGGCGGTGATGATGCGGGCGTGCGCGGACGCTACCCGGCCATTCGGGGTCCCGACAGTGGTGAGCCTGAACTCGATCATGATCGACGGCACCGGGATGTGCGGCGGCTGCCGGGTGGAGGTAGGCGGGGAGACGAAGTTCGCCTGCGTTGATGGCCCGGAGTTCGACGGCCACAAGGTGAACTTCGACCTTCTCCTGTCCCGACAGCGGTTCTATGTGGAGGAAGAGCGCTGCGCGCTCGAGCGGTACCTGAAGGAACAGCAAGGAGCGGTTGATGGTCAAGCCTAAGCAGACGCCGATGCGCGAGCAGGACCCGAAGGTCCGCATTCATAATTTCGATGAGGTCCCGTTTGGATACACGGAAGAGGAAGCGGTCGCTGAAGCGGAGCGGTGCCTCCAATGCCCCAATCCGACTTGTGTGAGCGGATGCCCGGTTCAGATCGACATCCCCCGCTTCATCAACCACATCAAGAACCGACGGTTCGAGGACGCGATCGCGGTGATCAAGGAGGCGAACTCCCTCCCCGCGGTGTGCGGCCGTGTCTGTCCCCAGGAGGAGCAGTGTCAAGGTTCGTGCATCCTGGGCAAGCGGTTCGAGCCAGTGGCGATCGGGCGGTTGGAGCGGTTCAGCGCCGACTGGGAAGCCGAGCACGGGGTTCACCGCCCGCAGGTCGGTCCCTCCACCGGACATCGGGTGGCAGTGATCGGGGCCGGGCCGGCCGGGCTCACCGCCGCCGGTGAGCTGCGGAAGATGGGACATGCCGTGACGATTTTCGAGGCATTGCATGTTCCCGGCGGGGTGTTGATGTACGGGATCCCGGAGTTCCGCCTCCCCAAGGCGATCGTGACCCGGGAGATCGATAACCTGCGCGAGATGGGGGTCGAGATCGAGGTGAACAAGGTGATCGGCCAGCTGTTCACCGTCGACGACCTGCTCGAAGAAGGGTACGACGCGGTGTTCATCGGGACCGGAGCGGGCCTCCCTCGATTCCTCGGAATCCCGGGCGAAACCCTGAACGGGGTGTACTCGGCGAACGAGTTTCTCACCCGCACCAACCTGATGCGCGCCTACCGGTTCCCGGAGTACGATACCCCGATCAAGGTGGGGAAGCGGGTGATCACCGTCGGAGGGGGAAACGTGGCGATGGACGCCGCCCGCACCGCGCTCCGTCTCGGAGCGGAGGAGTCGATCATCGTCTACCGGAGGAGCGAGGCGGAGTTGCCGGCACGGGCGGAGGAGGTCGAGCACGCCAAGGAGGAGGGGATCATATTCCAGTTCCTCACCAATCCCGTGCGCTTCATCGGGGAAGATGGACGCATCGTCGGGGCGGAGTGCATCCGAATGGAGCTCGCGCCCCCCCTGGATTTACACCACTACCCGGGACTCTACTGACTCGTTCGCAGCTGCTCATTGAAATGTTATTTAAGCTGCCGTAATA
>JAGGSO010000077.1 GCA_021159055.1 Candidatus Bipolaricaulota bacterium
GCCCTGCTCCCAGGTCTGTCATATCGAACGTGCTTACATAGCTTGTCTGTGTCTGGACATAAGCATCCCCAAGAACATGATATCCTTTCTCGCCGTACTGGCGGAAGAACTCTGAAGTAATCCATCCATCGCCTCCTCCTGTCGTGCAGTCCCTTCCAGGCACCCCATAACCAAGCCCTGTGTTCCCCATGCTGGCAATTGCCCCACCGTCAGGATTCCTCACAAGGCGCCAGCTCAAGCACTCCGGCACTAACTGTCCGTATGTCCACATCGAGTTATCAGGGAAAAATGAGAAAAGCAAATGGAATGCATGGAGAAATGCAGGCACCATCGAAACATTGAACTGGCTATTATGGCAGCCGCCTACAACTGCTACCGGCAATTTTTCTCCATTTGAAAGAGTATCAATCGGAAATACCGGAAAGCCGATATACGGGAACCATGGTTTGAGCTGCGTCACCACAAGCCCCGTGATGCTTGCATGCTGTCGGTTGCCTGGCACACCTGGATAATGGTCGCCCCATGAATTAGGACTTCCATGGCCTGACATGAATACGAATCCGCTTCCTTTGTTCAGTGCCTCAAGCACGTCGTCCTGCCCCGTCAACCTGCCATTGGAAGCAAACAAAACATCCTGCTTGAAATCATCCGGCATGTAATACAGAGCGCCGCCTCTTCCCTGCACCGCATGGTCTCCGACTGTCCACTCTCCCTCGTAAAACATCTCTGTGTTGTTTCGCCAGGCTGAAAAAACCTCATCGCCTTCTCCATTCTCAATCCAGACATGGATATCTGTCAAGTTGCCATATGGCTGCGGATCATATGACTTGCCCCTTATGGTGAGAACACCGTCTTGATAACTAACATTCGCCCAGTGCATGAAGAAATTTAGGTATGCCTCGCTCTCGTCCGGAGAATAAAAATAATCGGTATTCCCAAGCACGTCGCCGTCGGAAACGGAAACAATTTCCGCAATCGGCGGTGCCGGATATCCGTTCTGAAGAGCAGGATTGAGATGGTCATCATGATTGAAATGCAAATCCGTTTCCTGGCTGCGGTCAAGAGTTATATGTATAACGTCCACAGGCCCTTCCTCTCCCTCATCATTCATGCTCTGTGCATATATAGTATAGCTTCCATCAGGCAGTGACTTGGTGTCCCATGTTATATTCAAATCATGCTGGTCAAGGAATCCGTCGCCGGAGATAACCACCATCTTTTTGAACCACGAAGGGTCACAGCCGCCATTTTCATAGTTGATAATTTTATCAACGACTGTCTGCACTTCGCTTATGCTGCGGCAGGCAAGCCGCCCCACCGCCACATCCGGGAATAGATCAAGGTAGGTGTCATTCTCAACGCCAGGCTTGTTCCAGGCAGCAAATATGCCATCGCCGTTAGGATCCCAGTCCTCGAAGGCGCCGCCCTCTTTGTAAATGTCTGCATAATATAAATCGCTTATAACTCCGGGGTCGTGGATGGTTTCCTCATCCAGCGGAAACGCCGGATTATCCCACAAATTTGTATATCTCACTGGCAGATACCAGCCCCTTGACCCAATGTTCGAGTTGTCCTTGGGTTTTGCCCAGAACTGGGATTTGAGCCCGCCTACAAGCATGACATACTTTATCCCCCACTGCTCCACCGCATCTTTTATGAAGTATTTTATTTTCTCAGCCTCATCGCTTCCGTCATAGTCGCTGTAAATATCCTCTGTCGTTTTCAGGAAGGTGGAAATGCCGTGGCTGTTTTTATGTTCAACGAGCCGCTCCAGCTCTCCTGAAAATTTCCCGGGAGCAATTATAACCATGTCATACGCGCTGTATGACGGAAACGGGCTGCGAGAAGGGCTGTCATATTTAACCTGCACATCAGCGCTTCTGGCAACTTCTATTTTGTTATCTGCGGGAGAATAGCGGACAGGATAAAAATTGATGATGAGCAGCGTCACATGCTCACCTGCCCCATTTAACCCGCATCCTGCCCTGTATGAATACCATGCATTGGGATAATACTCATGCTGGCTGTAAACTGCATCATCCCTCTCCAGATAATTTATCGCCACCCTGTCGCTCAAACCAAGAGGCAGCATTGCAGGCGCAGGGCGGACAGGCGCAGAAATGCTCATTTCCTTCACCCCCTGCGGTGTAACCTCGACTCTTATATTTTTGGCACCAAAAGGGAGTTCAACGACTTTCACCATTTTGGGAAGCACTGGCCTGCCGTTTTCCAGGAGATATGTGTCAACACCCTTTAGATTTATACTGAGAAATTTTTCGCCATATCTTTCTGTCTCCAGCAACGGAACCATAAAATCCAGATTTCTCGAAACAGTGGCTGATGCCGCATTTTTAAACTCTAGGGTGCCTATTCCCCCTAGCAGAAACATTCCCACAATAGCCAATGATATTGCCTTTTTCATGTTCTTTGCCTCCATAAGGTCAATCTTTGTCGATATATAAAAATTTGCTTACATGGCACTTTTAGAGAAAGTTCTTTTCCCGAGGGTTTTCTTTCTAAGAAAAGGCTCCAAGAAAGGTGTTTCATCCCCAAAGAAATAACTTAAGGGAAGAGGATAGAAGGAGAAACCGTAGGTGTCTCCTCTTTGGGCTCTAAGGGAATGCATTCCCTTTGAATTTGCTCACAGGATATTTTTCTTCGTTTTTCTTAATTTTTTTAAGAGCAATGTCTATCAGATTCACTCCCAATTTATTTGACAGAACTATGAGATAAATCATGACATCTGCCATTTCTTCTGTTATTCTGTTGAGATAATCCTCCCTTTCAAGCATCTTATCCACTTCTTTGTCATTTCTCCACTGAAAATTCTCCAGCAATTCGGCTGCTTCTATGGAGATAGATATAGCAACATCCTTCGGATTGTGAAATTTTCCCCAATCTCTTTCCCTGACAAAATTTGATACCTTTTCACTCAATTCAAGAAATTTATCCATACCAATGTATGAATTTTTAGTAAAAAAATTTAAGGGATGACTTTATTTGTCTGTGTGAAAGAAAGAATGGACAGTTTTGATGTATCTGCGATTGTTAGAGAGATGCAGGAGATTGTAGGGGGATGGGTGGGCAAGATATATCAGAACGAGGATGAAGTTGCCATAAAAGTAAGGAAGGAAGGGAACAAAATAATTTTCATAAAGAACGGCAAGTGGATATTTATGGCAGATAGCAGGGATGAAAGCAAGGAGCATCCCCCGACTTTCGCAATGACATTGAGGAAATATCTGAATAACAAAAAAATAACATCTATAGAGCAGGTGGGTTTTGACAGGGTGGTGGTGATAAAATTCAGCAACTCTTATGCCCTCATAATAGAGCTTTTTTCAGATGGAAACATAATACTGGTCGACGATGACGGAAAAATATTGCTCCCGATAAAATTCCGGTCATGGTCTCACAGAGAGATAAGGCCGAAGCAGGAATATGTTTTTCCCCCTGCACGCACCAACCCTTTTGATCTGTCGTTTGAATCATTCTTTAAAATATTGAAAAAGAGCGATAAGGATTTGATAAGAACAATGGTCATGGATGTAAATATCCCGGGCATATGGGGTGAAGAAATATGCGAAACAGCCGGCATAGAGAAAAACATGCCATCAAGTGAGATTGACGAGAAAGATGCTCTGAAAATATATGATTCCATGAACAATCTGCTGAGCCGTCTTGCTGAAGGAAATTTTGAGCCCGTTATTTTAGAGAGCAGGGAGGGCTATGAAAATGTGCTTCCATTCCCTTTAAAGAAAGGTGAAGGGTACAGAGCAATAAGATTTGATAGCTTTAATGCTGCGGTTGATGATTTTTACTTCAAAAATTTTTACGCAAAGAAAGAGACGGTAAAAAACACTGAGAGGGAAAGGCTGCTGAGGCAGTTAAACCAGCAGCAGGATGCAATAAAAAAATTTGAGCAGGAAGCAGAAAAAAAGAAGAATGAAGGAGATGCCATATATGCAAACTATGCATTGTGCGAGGAAATAATCAATAAGGTAAAGGAAGGAGATTACGAGGAAAAAAGAAATTTTGTGAAAAAATATGTTTACCCAGAGCTGGTCATAGAGTTGCCATACGACGGCAGGACCGTAGAAGTATGCATGGATGTCAGGAAAAGTGTAGCTCAAAATGCAAACGAAAAATACAACGAAAGCAAAAAGGCAAGGGAAAAAATAGAGGGGGCAAAAGAGGCAATAGAAAAAACTCTTGACAAACTTAAGAAATGCAAGGAAGAGGTAATTGAAAGGCAGATAAAAAAATCGGCAAAGAAATTCTGGTTTGAGGACTATAGATGGTTTATATCATCAGACGGAAACCTGGTTATAGGGGGAAAAGACGCTTCTTCAAATGAAAAGATTGTTAAAAAATATATGAAGGCAGGCGATAGATATGTTCATGCCGACATTCACGGCGCCCCATCCTGCGTGGTCAAAGCAGCAGATATCGAGGGAAATGAAATGGAGATATCAGAGAAAACGCTTGCCGAAGCATGTCAATTTGCTCTCTCATACTCAAAGGCATGGAATCTCTTCGGGAGCGGAAGCGCCTACTGGGTCAAGCCAGAGCAGGTATCAAAAACTCCGGAGTCAGGGGAATACGTTCCCAAAGGCGCATTTGTGATAAGAGGAAAGAGGAATTATGTAAAATGCGATGTGGAGATTGCCATTGGCAAGGTGAACATACAGGGCTATGAGAAGATAATGGGGGGCGCCCCTTCTGCTGTCAAAAAGCGGGCTGAGAAGTGGATAGTTATTGAGCACGGAGAGGCGGATAAGAACAAGATGGCAAAGGAGATGGCAAAAAAATTTGGTGTTGGAATTGAAGATATGCAGCGTGTCCTGCCTCCCGGAAGCATAATGATAAAGGAGGAAAATTTATGAAAGTGCTTTACAAAAATCTAAAGGACGGAGAAATAAAGTTGCTCATCCAGAATACAGACGATTGCTGGCACCTGTACAATATAATTGAAGAAGGTGACCTTGCATCTGCTTTTACATACAGAACAAAAAGCCAGACCGATGACAAGAAAAGGGAAGGCAAGGGAGAAAAGGAGAGAATGTATCTTACAATAAGGGTGACGGAGGTTTCATTCCAGGAGTTTTCGGACCGCCTCAGGGTTCAGGGAATTATAGAAGAAGGGCCGCAGGACCTGGGAAAGCACCATACATTCAATCTCAAAGTTGGGGACGAAATAAAAATAAAGAAGAATTGGAAGAAGTACCACCTTAAAAGAATAGAAGAAGCTGTCAATGCAAGCAAGCAGCCTTCGGTTGTTGTGTTATCCATGGATGATGATGCGGCGACAATAGCAGTACTGCACCAGTATGGCGTGGAAAAAATAGCAGACATATATTCAGGGCGCACCGGGAAATTCTATGAAGATAAAAGCGATAAAAAGGACTACTACGGAGAAGTTCTATCAAAAATCAAAGAATACGACCTTCCGACCATAGTAGTTGGCCCGGGTTTCGCAAAGGAGAATTTTGCCTCGTTTGCAAGAGAAAAAGAAAAGCTGAATTTTATAGTCGAGGGAACAGGGCATGCGGGCATGGCAGGCGTCAAGGAAGCAATAAATAGAGGCATCATAGAAAGAATCGCTGAAGAATCAGCACTTACAAGAGAATCAAGACTTGTTGAAGAACTTCTGCAGGGCATAGCAAAGAATGGTGCAGTGACATATGGCAGAGATGAAGTAAAGAAAGCAATCGAGATGGGAGCTGCCGAAAAGGTAATTGTGCTTACCAGAATGGTGAGGGAGAATGAGGATTTGCTGGAGCTGGCAGAGAAAATGGGAGCAAAGGTTTACACAATAAGCGATATTCACGAGGGCGGAGAAAAACTATCTGCCCTTGGAGGGATTGCTGCATTTCTGAGATATAAAATTGAGTGAAGTATGAGAAGTGGATTCTGATTGACCTGTGGGGTTATCGCTGCCGGGGGCAATGCAGGTAATTTATTAATGGGTTTTATGTTGTTACAGCAATAAATGTGAAGAAAGTCATTATCCTCACTACCATATTTTCCTTTTATCATTATCCTATCATCTGTCACCGGGTGAGGAAGAAAATGCACAGATTGTTACCTGCATGTATGGAATGAGAGGAGATATATCTTATACCATCAATGTGAGCGAGAATAAGGCAATGAACATTCTAAATGAATTGAAAAATCTTGAGGACACCATAAAAGATGGGAATATACATAATGCTTTAAAATTGCTTCGATGCTGAAAGAAGATGGTGTTTTCAGAGACAATGTTATATTTGATTTGATAAGAAATCACGGAGAGGACAATATTGCCCCCTATAGCGATATCAATGACACAAATTTCATGCTAAAAAATCTGATGTGTTTTGTTGTAGGATATGGCGATGCGCTCTTCGCTTACCCGATGGATATCCTTGCAATTTTTTTATTATACTATTGCTGGGGTGGATGCCGCTTCAGGCATGCTCATTGGCTTTTCTGGCATAGTTGTAAATATCTTTTTATTGCCAAAAAATGACAGAGAGATGTCAGCACCGTTTTTCTGTTTGGAGACATCAATTATGGCATATGCTGTGAATGAGTAATGCTGCTCAACTCACCTTGAC
>JAGGSO010000078.1 GCA_021159055.1 Candidatus Bipolaricaulota bacterium
GATCTATAACGGGGAGATCGTGGCGATAAAGGATCCGGAGGATACCAACCGTCGCGAGCTCGGGGAGCTGATGCTGAGCGGATCAAAGACGGAGGAAAGTTGAAGCGGACGGCGCTGTTCCTCAAGTGCGAGAGCCTCTCCCGCGAGCTCGGGATCACCGCCCTTTCGATCATCCTTGCGTTCGGGGTCAGCGCGTTCATCGTCTGGGCCGCCGGGTTCTCGGTGAGCGCCGTGTTCATCAACCTGTGGAAGGGGGCGTTCGGGGGGAAGCTCGCCCTCGGCTCGACCCTGACCAAGTCGACTCCGATCATCCTCACGTCTCTCTCGTTCCTCATTGCGTTTCGCGCCGGGCTGTTCAACATCGGGGCAGAGGGGCAGCTGTACATCGGGGCGATCGTGGGAGCGGTTGTGGGAGCGTACCTCCATCTCCCGATCGGATTACACGTCTTCGTTTCCCTCCTCGCCGGCGGGCTCGCCGGTGCGTTCTGGGGATGGATCCCCGGGTACCTGAAGGCGAAGCGGGGGGTGAACGAGTTCGTCTCCACGATGATGCTCTCCTACGTGGCGATCGGGTTCACCGACTATCTCGTCGCCCCGCGCGGCCCGCTCCACGACGCCAAGTACTGGGCGAACCAGACGATCAGGATTGCGTCGACCGCCGCCCTGCCGCGGATCATGAAGCCGACCCAGGTGTCGATGGCGCTCGTCATCGCCGTCTTCCTCGCGTTCGTCGTCTGGTATTATCTCTTCCGCACCCCGGCTGGGTACGAGCTCCGCAGCGTCGGGCTGAGCCCGCCGGCGGCGGAGTACGGGGGGATCAGGATCGAGCGCAAGTTGATCCTCGCGTTGAGCCTTGCCGGGTTCCTCGCCGGGATCGCCGGGGCGGGCGAGGTCCTCGGGACCCACTTCAGGTTCATCGGCCGGTTCTCCCCCGGCTACGGATGGGACGGGATCGCGGGAGGACTGATCGCAAGGGCCCATCCGATCGGGGCGATATTCGCCGCCCTTCTGATGGGAGCGCTTCGGGCAGGGGGGATGCAGGTGCAGCGCTCAGGGGCGGCACCGGGTGACATCGCCGCTGTGATCCAGGGGCTCGTCATCTTCTTCATCATCGCCCCGACCCTGATCCGGATGCTGATACGATGGAGGAAGGGATGAGCACGCTCAGGGATATCTTCACGGTCCAGCTTCTCCTCGCCACCCTCAGGCTGGCGAGCCCGATCGCCCTCGTTGCTCTCGGGGAGACGTTCTCCGAGCGGGTTGGGATCATCAACGTCGGTGTCGAGGGGACGGCCGTCCTCGGTGCGCTCGTCACCGCGCTGGTCTCCTACTTCACCGGGAACGCCTGGATCGGGCTGATCGCGGCGCTGATCGCTGGGGGGCTTGCCGGGGCCCTTCATGCTGTTTGGTGCATCCGGTTCCGGGCGAACCACGTCGTCTCCGGGATCGGGATCAACATCCTCGTCGCCGGATTGGCCCTGTTCATCACGAGCTCGGTCTGGGGATGGCGCGGGACGTCCGCCTCGGCCCCGACCATCAGCACGTGGTACATCACCACGGCCGCGTTTCTGATCATCTTCGCCTCCCAGGTCTTCATGTTCCGGACCAAGTGGGGGCTGCGCCTCCGCGTCGTCGGGGAGAAGCCGGAGGCGGCGGACACAGCCGGGATAAACGTCCATCGGACGCAGTACATCTACACGATCCTGAACGGGGTCCTGTGCGGCCTCGCCGGTGCGTTCTTCTTCAACAGTGTCGGGAGGTTCACCTCCGGGATGGTCGGGGGGCGCGGGTTCATCGGGATTGCAGCGATGGTGATCGGTAACTACAGCCCGATCGGCGGGCTTGGGGCGGCGCTTCTGTTC
This sequence comes from Candidatus Bipolaricaulota bacterium, assembly GCA_021159055.1. Taxonomy (NCBI): domain Bacteria; phylum Candidatus Bipolaricaulota; species Candidatus Bipolaricaulota bacterium. The sequence continues at coordinate 1,863 of JAGGSO010000078.1, forward strand.
GGGTTCATCGACGCCCTGCAGATGCGGCTGCAGAGCTTCATCCCGAGCCAGTTCTCGATCATGCTCCCCTACCTGATAACCGTGATCGCGCTCGCCTTCTTCATCAAGCGGGCGAACGTCCCCGCCGCGCTCGGAAAGCACTACGTAAAGCAATGACGGAAGGAAATCGGCTTCCCCGCTTCGACGGCGTATTCACTCCGGTCGTCTACCGGGACGGAGGAATCGACATGATCGATCAGACCCTCCTCCCGGAGCGGATCGTCGTCCTCCGGCTGACAGACGTTGCCGAAGTCGCAGAGGCGATCAGGACGATGCGGGTCCGCGGCGCGCCGGCGATCGGGATCACCGCTGCCTACGGAATGGTCCTCGCGGTGGAGAGGGGTGAGGATCCAGAGAAGGCAGCCGAGGCACTCCGAGGGACGCGCCCGACGGCGGTGAACCTGGCGTGGGCGGTCGAGCGGATGCTTGAAACGTTCGCACGGCACAAGGCCCAGTCCGCAGCCGATATCCGCGCGGCGATGCTCACAGAGGCCCGCAGGATCCACTCGGAGGACATCACGGCGAACCGGAGGATCGGCCGGCACGGGGCAGAGCTCCTCCCTGCCGGAGCGCGGGTGATGACGATCTGCAACACCGGAGCGCTCGCGACCGGGGGATACGGGACGGCCTACGGGGTGATCCGCGCGGCGCACGAAGACGGGAGGCTCGCGATGGTCTATCCGTGCGAGACGCGGCCGCGGCTGCAGGGGGCGCGGCTCACGGCGTGGGAGCTCCTCCGGGATCGGATCCCATTTGCGCTGATCGTCGACGGGGCGGCCGGGGCGCTGATGGCGAAACAGGAGATAGATGCCGTCTTTGCCGGAGCCGACCGGATCGCGGCAAACGGCGACAGCGCGAACAAGATCGGGACCTACGGGCTGGCGGTCCTCGCTCATCATCACGGAATCCCGTTCTACATCGTCGCCCCCACCTCGACGATCGATCCGGATACACCCACCGGAGAGAAGATCGAGATCGAGGAGCGCAGCGAGGACGAGGTCCTCGCCCCGTACGGGTGCCGCTTCGCCCCGGAAGGGGCCTCCGCCTGGAACCCGGCGTTCGACGTCACCCCCGCCGGGCTGATCAGCGGGATCATCACCGAGCAGGGGGTATTCCGTCCGCCGTATAGATTTGAAAATGGTGAGGGATGATGGTGCCGGATGATCTCCGCCGCCGGATCCTCGAGGTTTCCCGCGCGATGGCGAACGCCGGGCTGGCGCGGGGAAGCTCGGGGAACGTGTCGGCACGTACCGCGAGAGGGATCCTGATCACGGCGAGCGGGATCCCCTATGAGAGGCTCTCTGCAGCCCAGATAATCGAGATCGATTTCGACGGGGAAAAACGCTCCGGCCAAGGGGAACCATCCTCCGAATGGAGGATGCACGCCGAGATCTACAGAAGGAGGGATGACGTAGCTGCGATCGTCCATACCCACTCCCCCTATGCAACCGCAGCGGCGATCTCGCTTGGCTTTCTCCCGATCGTCCACGACGAGGGGAGGATCCTGTTCGGGGATGAGATCCCGGTTTCGCGGCACGCCCCTCCGGGGACGTGGGACCTGGCGCGGGCGGTCGCGGCTGCCCTCGGCGATCGGAGCGCCGCCCTGATCGCCTGCCACGGCGCGGTGGCGGTCGGGGCCAGCCCGGAGGAGGCGCTCATGCGCGCGGAGAAGGTCGAGGAGATGGCGCAGCTCTTCTGGCTGAGCCGGTTCTTGAAGGAGGATCATGAAAAGCGAGGCTGAACGCGGTCATGAGAAGATAGCCTGGGCGCGGGCCCACATGCCGGTGCATGCAAGAATAAGGGAGCGGTTCGAGCGGGAGAGACCGTTCGCCGGCCACCTGATCGGGGCGGCGCTCCACCTCGAGGCGAAGACAGCGAACCTGATCCTAACGCTGCGAGCTGGCGGGGCGGAGATGTACGTGATCGGGAGCAATCCCCTCTCAACCCAGGACGAGATCACCGCCGCCCTTTCGGAAACGGACGGGATCACGGTCTCGGCCAGGCATGGGGAATCGCTCGAAGAGCACGCGGCGAGCATCGACCGGCTCCTCGACGCATCCCCGACCCTGATCGTGGAGGACGGGGGCGAGGTGATCGGGAGGATCGTGGAGCGCGGGATCGAGCGGCTCCCACGGTTGATCGGGATCTGCGCGGAGACGACGACCGGGGTCGAGCAGCTCCGGGAACTGGAACGCGCGGGGAAACTCCCGATCCCGGCGATCGCGGTGAACGACGCGCGGATGAAGTACCTCCTCGACAACCGCTACGGGACGGGACAGTCGACCTGGGACGCGATCATGCGCTCCACGAACCTCCTCGTCGCGGGGAAGACGGTCCTCATCATCGGATACGGATGGGTCGGGAGGGGGCTCGCCCTTCGCGCCCGCGGCCTCGGTGCCCGCGTCGTCGTCGCCGAGCTCGATCCGATAAAATCGGTCGAGGCGCTGATGGAGGGGCACGACGTCGCATCGTTGAACGAGGGGATCGCGCAGGCCGACATCGTCCTCACCGCGACCGGGAAGCCGGGGGTCGTGGGGAAGGAGGCCCTGGAACGCGTGAAAGACGGGGCGATCCTCGCCAACGCCGGCCACTTCGGCTACGAGATCGACAAGGAGGCGCTGGATGAGATGTCGGTCGAGAACCGGGAGGCAAGACCCGGGGTCCGGGCCTACCGGCTCGCCGACGGGCGGACGATCTACCTCCTCGGCGAGGGGGAGCTCGTCAACCTGAGCGTCGCCGACGGGCACCCGGCCGAGATCATGGACATCTCGTTCGCGCTCCAGGCACTTTCGCTGGAGTACCTCGCCCGGAATGGAGCGACCCTCTCCCCGCGGGTCTACCCGGTCCCGGAGGAGATCGATACCCAGGTAGCGCGTACGGTGCTCAGTGTCCGATAGATGTGAGATGAGGCGAATCGAACTGGTTGTCTTTGATCTCGATGGGACACTTGTCCGTTACCACGGGGTTGAGTTTGAGTCGAGTTGGGGGGCGATTGCCGCTGCGGCTGGGGTGCGGGAGGAGTCCGAGCGGCTCTTGGCTGAGTACCTCCCCCGCCGTGACGCCTATCGCAGATGGGTGGAGGAGGATGCCGCCCTCCTCGCCGGGATCCCGGTGAGCCAGGTGGCGGCCCAGATCTTCCCCCCGCCGTACGCGCGCGGGGTCAGGGAGGCGGTGGATCGGCTGCGGGGCAAGTACCGCCTTGGGATCCTCTCTTCCGGGGTCGACCTCGTCGCCGACTACGTGAGGGAGGACCTCGATCTCGACTTCGCATTCGCTAATCGCCTCTTGGTAGAAGACGGGCGGTTCACCGGAGAGAGCGAGCTCGTGGTCGATCTGTGGAGCAAGGACGAGGTAATGCGGCGGATCGCAGCCGAATACGGGGTCCGGCTTGAAGAAATCTGCTTCGTCGGGGACCACGTAAACGACATTCCGGTGATGCGGATCGTCGGGCTCTCGATCGCGATGAACTCCAAGGATGACGATCTGTCCCGCATCGCCGACTACGTGATCGATGACCTCGCCCTCGTCCCCGAGATCATCGCGCGGTTCGAGCGGGATAATTGATTCTTTCGCCTCCACCATCTAAGATCGATTCGGTAACTGCGGAACACAAAGGAGGGGAATATGGCGATGACGATTGGTGCGATTGTTGTATTGGTCGTGATCTTTTTCATGAACGCGATCCGGATCGTGCGCGAGTACGAGCGCGGGGTGATCTTCCGATTGGGGCGACTCGTGGGAGCAAAGGGACCGGGGATCTTCCTCCTCATCCCGATCGTCGACAAGATGGTGAAGGTGAGCCTGCGGACCGTCACCCTCGACGTCCCGCCGCAGGAGGTGATCACCAAGGACAACGTCTCCACGCTGGTGAACGCGGTCCTGTTCTTCCGCGTGGTCGACCCATCCGCTGCGGTAGTCGAGGTGCAGAACTACGTCGAGGCGACGCGCCAGATCGCGATGACCACGCTGCGGAGTGTCCTCGGCGGGGTGGAGCTCGATGAGATCCTGTCCAACCGGGAGAAGATCAACATCCAATTACAGGAGATCATCGACGAGCAGACCGATCCGTGGGGGATCAAGGTGAAGACGGTGGAGATCAAGGACGTAAAGATCCCGCAGGACATGCAGCGGGCGATCGCGCGCCAGGCCGAGGCCGAGCGTGAGCGCCGCGCCAAGATCATCAACGCCGAGGGAGAGCTCCAGGCGGCGACCAAGCTGTCCGAGGCGGCGGCGATCATCCAGCGGAACCCGGCCGCGCTCCAGTTGCGCTACCTACAGACCCTGATCGACATCTCGGCGGAGAATTCGTCCACCATCGTCTTCCCGGTGCCGATCGACATCTTCAAGTTCTTCCAGCAGAAGGAATCGGAATAGACTCCTGATGGCAAGCTACGACCTCGTGGTGATCGGGGCCGGGCACGCGGGGAACGAGGCGGCCCTGGCCGCTGCCCGGCTCGGTGTGGCCACCGCGCTTGTCACGATCAACCTCGACGAGATCGGAAAGATGCCGTGCAACCCGGCGATCGGCGGGCCGGGAAAGTCGCAGATCGTCCGCGAGATCGACGCCCTCGGCGGTGGGATGGGGCTGATCACTGACTCCACGATGATCAACATCCGCCTTCTCAACACGAGCAAGGGGCCGGCGATGCAGGTACGCCGGGCTCAGTGCGACCGCCATGCGTACAAGACGGAATGGAAGCGGCTGTTCGAGCACGCGGACGGGATCGATCTGATCGAGGGGATGGTCGAGGAGATCCTCGTCTCCGATCATCGGGTGGTCGGGGTGCGCCTGCGGGAGGGGAAGGTCCTGCCCGCGCGTGCGGTGGTGGTGGCGACCGGGACGTTCCTGAACGGGCGCGTCCTCATCGGGAAGACCTCCTACCCGGCCGGGCGGAGCGGTGAGCCGCCGGCGATCGGACTGGCAGATTCGCTCCGAAGACTCGGCCTGCGCATGGAAAGGCTGAACACCGGGACCACCCCGCGCGTGAACGCAAATTCGATCGACTACTCCGGGCTCCCCCGCCAGGACACGAGCGACATCCCGCTTGGGTTCTCGTTCTGGACGCAGCCGCGCGTGCTTCCGCCGGACTATCCTGTTTACGTCACCCATACCAACCCCGAGACCCATCGCATCATCCGCGAGAACCTGCACCTGTCCCCGAACTACAACGGCAGCGTCGCCAGCGAGGGGCCGCGCCACTGCCCGTCGCTCGAGACGAAGATCGTCAAGTTCCCGGAGCGGGAGCACCACAAGGTGTTCCTCGAGCCGGAGGGTAGAGACACGGCCGAGGTGTATCTCCAGGGGATCTACACCGCGTTCCCGCCGGAGATCCAGGAGCGGATCGTCCACTCGATCGAGGGGCTGGAACACGCACACATCGAGCGCTACGGCTACGACATCGAGTACGATTACGTCGATCCGCGTCAGCTATCCCCGAGCCTGGAGGTCGACGGGATCCACGGACTCTACCTTGCCGGACAGATCAACGGAACGACCGGATACGAGGAGGCGGCCGGCCAGGGGCTGATCGCTGGGATCAACGCCGCCCGGAGCGTCCTTGGACAAGCGCCGCTTGTCCTATCACGCGGAGAGGCGTTCATCGGGGTGATGATCGACGACCTCGTCACCCGGGGGATCACCGAGCCGTACCGGATGCTCCCGTCCCGCGCCGAGTACCGGATCACCCTGCGTGAGGGGAATGCCGACCTACGCCTGGCCAGGATCGGCCACACCCTCGGACTGATCAGCGATTCCCAGTACGAACAGGTGGAGGAGAGACGGAAGCGGATCGAGGAGGTGCTGCGCGAGCTCAAGACCACCCGCGTCGGGCCGCGCCACCCGGTGAACGCTCGGCTCGCGGCGCGGGGAACGTCACCGCTCGACCAGAACGGGGCGAGCCTGTACGAGCTCCTCCGTCGGCCGCCGGTGCGGCTCTCCGATCTGCTCGACGTCTCCGCAATCCCGCCCGACGTCGCCGCCGAGGTCGAGATCGAGGCAAAGTACGAGGGGTACCTCGCCCAGCAGGCACGCGAGATCGCGCATCTGAAGAAGATGGACGAGATCCCGATCCCGGACGACCTGGATTACGCCGAGCTGACGAACATCTCGATCGAGGGGCGTGAGCTCCTCGCCCGCGTCCGGCCACGCTCGTTCGGGCAGGCGAGCCGCATCCCCGGACTCTCCCAGGCTGACCTGACGATCCTCGCCATCACCCTGCGGCGCTGAGCGCGCCATGACGCAGACTATCCCACCACACCTGAGCTTAGGTCTTACGGCATTTCAGAAGCGAGCAGTGCGTGAACGCCTGCCGACCCCAACAGCCACACCCCCGTCAAGTAGACATTCTACTTGATCAGGAGTACCCGTCATCGTACAAAATTCAATGGTAGACCCTTGTTATGGTAGACCCAGAAGCCTCGCACGCCATGTCCCCTCAGGTCGGAAGCGGAAGGGGAGGTTCTTCCGCCGGGTGTGCT
>JAGGSO010000079.1 GCA_021159055.1 Candidatus Bipolaricaulota bacterium
GCCCCGATGTCCCCCTCCCCGCGCCGGAGGGCATGTCCGATCTCAGGGCGCGGAAGGAAGCGGACGACCGGATCGAGCCCGAGCTCGCGGGCAAACCCTAAAAGGATCTCCCATTCAAGCCCGGTGATCCCCTCGTTCTCGCGGGAAAGGAGCCCGGGAGCCTCGTCCGCCAGGATCACCAGCCGCCCGGTCTTGCGGATCGAAAGGATGTAGATGAACGTCACCAGCCCGGCCCCGATCGCCGCCTCGGTCAGCCCCACGTCCGGGGCGTGGAACAGGAGATAGACCGCAGCGATCACAAAGCTGAACAGGCCCATCGCTATCACCGCGGTCAACCGCCGTGCCCGCGTCAGTGCGAACACCGCGATCACCGGAAGCGCAAGCAAAAGGACCGTCTGCACTGTCATTCCTTTTCCTCCCCCGAGTGGCGGTTGACGAACGCGCTCTTGGCGATCGCATGAGTGACGATCGGGTTGGTGACCAGGATCAGGACCAGCAGAAGCCCGAGCCCGAGGGAGATCGGGGTGAGGCCGCTTCGCACCATCAATCCGATCAGGATCAGTCCCACCCCGGCGTTATCCGACACTCCGCTCGCCTGCAACCGCGAGTAGATGTCAGGGAGACGGAGGATGCCGATCGTCCCGATCAAGACGAATCCCGTTCCGATCCCGATGAGGATCATTCCGATCATCGGTGCAGCTCCCCCCGCTCCATGAACCGGGCGATCACGAGCACCCCGAGGAAGCTCACCCCGGCGTAGGTGATGATCATGTCGAGGTAGAACTCCTTTCCCGCGGTAGCCGCGAGGACGGCAAGGAGGACCACAAGCCGGTTCGAGGCGGCGTTGTACGCCAGAACGCGGTCCCATGGGCTCGGCCCGGCGAATAGCCGCCCCAGGACGGCGAGGAACGCGGCGATGAGAAGGCCTTCCACGACCGTCATCCGCTCCTCCGGAAGATCGCGTCCAGTCTCCGTTCGAGTGACTCCTTCACCCCGCGCCAGTCCCATGTGCTCCCTCCCCGGCGCAGCCAGTGAACGTAGAGAAGGTCGTCGTCGAGGAGGAGGGAGATCGTCGATGGGGTGAGGGTGATCGCGTTCAACAGGAGGAATCGACCGAGCGGATCGGAGACCTTGGTTGGGACGGCAACGATCCTCCCTTCAGGGCGAGGGGAGAGGATCACGTAGCTCGTGTACAGGGTCGAGGCGACCAACCGCCACAGGAGGAGCCCGATGAACAGGACGAGCTGGTGGGGCCGTCGAAAAAGGGCGAGGAGCGCCCGGTTCACGCGCGGGAACAAGCGCCACTGCAGCAGCGCCACTCCGGCGGCGACCAACCCGCCGACCGAGATGGACAACGGATCGAACCGGCGCGCGAGGGCGATCCACACCCCGAACAACCCGACGAATACGACGATCATCCTCCCCCCTTCCTTCTACATAATCCCCGGGAGGGGGTGCTCGAGCAAGAAGGTAGTCAGGGGCGCGGATAGAGAGGACGGCTTCTTGACCGGTTTGCCGGCTCTGGCTATGCTACGCTCACCCGGTGCTTAACAGGAGGTTAAGTTGGAATTACGACCACTCCGGCTTCCACAGGACCTGATCCCGCTTGGGAAAATGATATGCCATACGTTCCAATATCCGGAAAACCCGGAGTGGAGCGTGCAGACGGACGAGAAGGAACAGATCGTCGATACGATCAGGATCTTCCGGCGGTTGTGGCCGCTCGTCCGCCTCGGGCAGTACCTCTCCCCCTCATTGCGCGACATGCTCAGGGGATACGTCGCGGTCGAGGACGGGAGGATCGTTGGGCTGACGATGGTACAACGCCACGGGACGACGGATACGTGGGTCGTCGGAACGGTCGGCGTCCTGCCCGAGTACCGGCGTCGCGGCCTCGCCCGCGCGACCCTGGAGAGCGCGCTCGAGTTGATGCGAAAGCGCGGAGCGCGGAGAGCCTGGCTCAGCGTCATCAACGGCAACACCCCGGCGCAGCGCCTGTACGAAAGCCTGGGATTCGAGGTGTACGACGCGATGATCGACTACACACTGACCGCGCCATCGCTCCCGTCGGTTCCGAAGATCCCCGATGGATACTCGATTTCCCGTCTCCCCCGCTCCGACTGGAGGACGAGGTTCGAACTGGAAGAGCGCATCGTTCCCGAGGAGACGCGGCGGTACGAACCGGTCGAACCAGGGCGGTTCCGCCAGCCGTTGCCCCTCCTCTTGCTCCTACCGATCATCAACCGCGCCCAACACACGGCGGAAGAGGCGTTTGTGGTGCGCGAGACCGACGGCGATAAGGCGGTGGCCTGGTGTCGGTACGCAGCCTCGACCCGGGGGAAGGGGGTGAACAGCATCGCCGTGCGGCTCGATCCGGCCCGTCCGGAGCTCGCGGATTACCTCGTCGGGCGGATGCTGCACGAGGTCGTATCCAAGAGCCCGAACCTGCGGGTTGAGATCGACGTCCCGCGCTGGATGCCGGCGGTCGCCGCGGCGGTGGAGTCGTTCGGGTTCAAAAGACGGGTGGAGTACCTGAAGATGGGACTGGAGCTGTAGTCGCACCGCGGTAAATATGAACCTCTGACTCAGGCCGACGCGCATACACCGTCGATGTCGGGATTCACTGCCTGATCCCTACAGATCACATAGCAAGGGCATTTTTTGCTTTACTCAATGGACTGAGTCATTTTACTCATGACGGCGGGAACAAGCCCCGACGAAGAATAGCAGCTTTTATGCGTCGCACGTTGTGTGCGATGGATCTTTCCTTCCTGTGGCAAGGTGCTGCCGGAAAGCAGGGGCAGCGATCACGCCGTCGGTGCGGAAGGTGAAAGAGGGGAGCGCCAAGACCCTGTAAGACCATTTAGAAGGCAACTTCAAATTTATAACCGTAGAAGATGGGCTTGAGCCCTGAAAATTTCTAGGCTTCGAATACCTCCCGTAATCCTGGCTCTCCGGCCGCTCTCCTTTGCCTGGTAACGATCTCCTGGCGCACCAAGAGCGTCGGTTTGATTGTGCTACGATGAGGTATTAGGATAAGTTGTTCGCCGGAGGTTGGCATGCAACGTGAAAGAGTACTCAGACTTATACGGGAGAATCGGGACAAGATAAAGTCATTTGGCGTTGAATCTCTTGCTGTATTCGGCTCGGTTGCACGCGGTGAAGCATCTCCCGAAAGTGACATCGATATTCTTGTCACGTTTTACGGACCAGCCACGTTCGATCAGTACATGGAACTAAAGTTTTTCTTGGAGAAGCTGTTGGATAGGCCAGTTGATCTCGTCACGAGAAAGGCTCTTAAGCCACGGTTAAAGACACAAATTGAGCGAGAAGCAATTTATGTATCGTGATCCATCGTTGTTTCTTGACGACATCAAAACGAGCGCGACGAAGATCATGCGGTATACAGAGGGTATGGATCGCGCGGCGTTTGAGACGGATGAGAAGACAGTCGACGCGGTTGTCCGTAATCTTGCGATCATCGGTGAAGCGGTCAAGAAACTGCCAGCCGAGCTAAAGGACCGCCATAGAAAGGTGGAATGGCGTAAAATGGCGGGATTGCGCGATTTCGTAGTACACGAATATTTCGGGATCGATACCGAAATACTGTGGGATGTAGTGAGCAATAAAATTCCTGAGCTATTGAGCTACGTAGATGAGATCATTTCTTCCGAAGATTTCAGTCAGGGACATTGAGCCTTGCTTGCGGAGGCTCGGGGGCCGGAAGCATCGGGTTTGGTCTTGGGGTTTGAAAATTCTAGGCTCCACGTGCATCCAGCACATCCAGCTAGGGGATAGCAGTAATTAGTAAGTTTTAGTGTTAAGTTGCAAGACTTGACCCCGGTTATGACCTGACCCCGGTTATGACCCTCCTTCGTGAAATGTTTGTGTTTATGCTATACTCCTTCGGGACTACTGTGAGAGGGAGTTCAATGACATGACCAAGAATGCAACAAGGGACGTGTTCATCTCATATGCTAGTGAGGACACAGACTGGGCTGAGTGGATTGGCTGGGTACTGGAAGAGGAAGGATATGATGTGGTCCTACAAGAATGGGATTTCCTTCCCGGCTCGAACTTCATTCTCAAAATGCATGAAGCTTCTCTCAACTGCAAGCACACTATGCTACTGCTTAGTCCTGCATTCCTTGCATCTCACTACACACATCCTGAGTGGGCTGCCGCATTCTCGGAGGACCCAACAGGTGAAACCCGCAAGCTGATTCCCGTTCGTGTTAGGGAGTGTGTTTTGGAAGGTCTTCTAAAGCCAATCGTGTATGTCGATTTGGTTGGAAGAGATGAACAAACAGCAAGAAATAAGGTAGTTTCTGCTATTTCAGGATCTCGCCTTAAGCCCCTTAAC
>JAGGSO010000080.1 GCA_021159055.1 Candidatus Bipolaricaulota bacterium
AAAGTGGGCATGGACACCGTGATTCACCCCGGAACCCATCTGCGGGGAGGGACCAGCATCGGGGAGGACTGTGAGATCGGGCCGGACGCATGGATCGATGGATCGAGGGTCGAAGCGGGATCGCGCGTCCGCTATTCCGTCCTCGAGGGGGCGCGGGTGCGGGAGGGGTGCGACATCGGACCGTACGCCCACCTCCGCCCAGGAGCGGACGTCGGTCCGAACGTTCGGATCGGGAACTTCGTCGAGGTGAAGGCGGCCCGGGTCAAGCGGGGGACCAAGGCCGGGCACCTCACCTACATCGGGGACGCCGAGATCGGCGAGGAGGTAAACATCGGCGCGGGGACGATCACCTGCAATTACGACGGGAAGAGAAAGCATCGCACAGTGATCGGTGATCGGGCGTTCATCGGGAGCAATACCGCCCTCGTCGCGCCGGTGGAGATCGGGGAGGATGCGATCATCGGTGCCGGTTCGACGATCACCGCGGACGTCCCCCCGCGGACCCTCGGGCTCGGCCGCGCCCGCCAGGTGATAAAGGAGCGTAAAGATTGATCGGGAGGGAGCTGAAACTTCTGGCCGGCAACGCCAACCGCCCCCTCGCTGAGGAGGTCTCCGCCGCGCTCGGGATCGAGCTCTGTCAGGCGACGGTGGGACGGTTCTCCGACGGAGAGGTGCGGGTGAAGATCGACGAGACGGTGCGGGGAGCGGACGTGTTCGTGATCCAGCCGACCTCCCCCCCGGTGAACGACAACCTGATGGAGCTTCTCATCATGGTCGACGCCCTGCGCCGCGCCTCGGTGCGGCAGGTGGTAGCGGTGATCCCGTACTACGGCTACGCCCGTCAGGATCGGAAGCACATCGGGCGCGTCCCGATCTCCGCCCGCCTCGTGGCGAACCTGCTCGAGACGGCTGGAGTCGACCGCGTCCTCACCATGGAGCTCCATGTCGGACAGATCCAGGGGTTCTTCAACATCCCGGTGGACAACCTGCGCACCGACCCGGTATTCGCCGATTACATCAGGGATACCGAACCTGATCTTTCCGATATGATCGTCGTTTCCCCCGATGTGGGCGGGCTCGGCCGCGCCCGCCGCCTCGCCGAACAGCTCCGCCTCCCCCTCGCCGTGCTGGAGAAGCGACGTAACGCTGATGGGATTGGAATAAAGGAGATCAGGGTGATCGGTGAGGTCAGAGGAAAGCGGGCGATCCTCATCGACGACATCGTCTCCACCGGCGGGACATTGGCTCACGCCGCCCAGGTCCTGATCGACCATGGGACGGTGGAGGTGTGCGCGTGCTGCACCCACGGGGTCTTCGCCGGGGACGCGATCCAAACCCTGAAGAATTCCCCCTTGAAAAAGGTGATCGTCACCAATACCATTTCCCACGGCCAAGCGGAGAAGGAAGAATTTATCGAGTACATTCCGGTGGGAGAGCACCTGGCCAAGACGATCCGCAGGATCTTCGAGAACAAATCGGTGAGCCACCTCTTCCCGCTTCATTGATCAGAGGAGTGAAGATGTTGACGTTGAATGCAAAACTGAGGACGGAAGGTAAGGCGAACGCCCTGCGCCGCCAGGGGTATGTTCCGGCGGTGATCTACGGCCCGACGATCGATTCCACCCCGATCATCGTCGGTCAGAAGGAACTGCGCGCCCTGTTTTCCCGGATCACCCGCAGCTCGCGGATCGAGCTTTCCGTGAGCGACCACGAGAAGGGAAAGAAACTGGACGTGTTCGTGAAGGCGATCCAATACAACCCGATCACCGACGAGCCGATCCACGTCGACTTCTACCATCCGGACGTCGGGCACCCGCTCCGGCTGCACGTCCCGATCCGGATCGTGGGAGAGGCACCCGGGGTTAAAGCCGGCGGGGTCCTGAACGTCCTGTTCGACACCGTCCGTGTGCACGGGCTCCCCAAGGATATCCCGTCCATCATCGAGCTCGATGTGAGCAACCTCGAGATGGGGGAGGCGATCCGGGTGCGCGATGTCGATTTCGGGAACGTGGAGCCGCTCCTCCCTCCGGAGCGGGCCCTCGTCACCGTCGTCGCCCCGCGCGGGCTGGAGGAGGCGGCGATCGGCGGGCCGATCGAGGAAGGCGGAGAGGCTGCGGCCGAAGCTGAGGAGGAGGCCCCTGAAGCTTCGCAGGAAGGGGAATCCGAATAAGGCGGTCGTCGGCCTGGGGAACCCCGGTCCGGAGTACGCCCTCACTCGGCACAACGTCGGATTTCAGGTGATCGACCTCTACCGGCGGGAGCACATCCCCCGCCGGAAGGGGAGGATCACCTGTTCTTCCGTGATCTACCGGCACGAAGACCTCCTGTTGGTCAAGCCGCTCACCTACATGAACGAAAGCGGCAAGGCGGTGCGGGCCGTGATCGATCGGTTCCGCTTGCACCCGGCCGATATCCTCATCATCTACGACGACCTCGACCTCCCCCTCGGACGGATGCGAATCCTCCCCAAGGGAGGGCCGGGGACCCACAAGGGGATGCGCTCCGTGCTCGATGCGCTCGGGACGGAAGACGTCCCGCGGCTGCGGATAGGAATCGGGGTCGATGATCGGCCCGGAGACCTCGTCGATTTCGTCCTCTCCCGGTTTTCCGAACAGGAATGGCGGACGATCGTCCCGATCCTGCAGCGGGCGGCGGAGGCGATCGAGGTGTTTCGGGGGGAGACGATCGATGCGGTCATGAACCGGTTCAACCGCCGGAATCCGGATGTTGCACCGCCGTCCCCGTGAGCTATACTTTGATTCGAACTGAAAGCTAGGAGGATAAATGTACGACCGATTCTCGCGCGAGTCGATGGAGATCATCGCGCTTTCTCAGGAGGAAGCGGAGAGCTGGCGCCACAGCTACGTCGGCACCGAGCACCTGCTCCTCGCGTTCCTCAAGGTGAAGGGGAGCGACGTCTACCGGTTCCTGACCACCCATGGAATCACCTACGCCAAAGTCGCCTCGATCCTGGAGGAGGAAAAGGGGCACGGGGAGGTGCGTCTCTCCGCCGACGATCTCGAGCCGACTCCGCGCCTGAAGCGGGTGATGAAGATCAGTTTTGAGGAGGCACGGCGCGCCGGGCAGACCACGATCCGCCCCGAGCATCTGCTGATGGGGATGCTGCGCGAGGGGGAAGGAACGGGAGCGGCGATCCTCAATCACCTCGGGATCGACCTGAACAAGACGCGTGCCTACTTCCTCCCCTCGGCCGGGATCGGGATGGCGATCCGCTCCTCCCGTCGCCAGCAGAAGAAGGGGGATCTGTCCGAGTTCGGGCGCAACTTGATCGAGGAGGCGGAGGCCGGGCGCCTCGACCCGGTGATCGGACGCGAGGAGGAGATGGAGCGGATCATCCAGACCCTGGTCCGCCGCAAGAAGAACAACCCGGCCCTGATCGGGGAGTCCGGGGTGGGGAAGACCGCGATCGTTGAAGGGTTGGCACAGAAGATCGTGGCCGGTGACGTGCCGGCGCTGCTGCGCTCCAAGGAGATCATCGAGCTCAACATGGCGTCGATCGTCGCCGGGACGAAGTACCGCGGCGAGTTCGAGCAGCGCTTGAAGAACCTGATCGATCAGGTGATGGCGTCGGACAACATCATCCTGTTCATCGACGAGCTGCAGACGGTCGTTGGTGCCGGCGGGGCAGAGGGGGCGATCGACGCCTCCTCGATCCTCAAGCCGCCGCTCGCCTCCGGGGCGATCCAGTGCATCGGGACGGCCACCCCGGACGAGTACAGAAAGTCGATCGAAAAGGATCCGGCCCTGAAGCGGCGATTCAAGACGATCATGATCGAGGAGCCGAGCGTGGAGGACACGGTAAAGATCTTAAAGGGCCTGCGTCCCCACTACGAGAAGCACCACGGGGTGAAGATCACCGACGATGCCCTGTACCAGGCGGCGCGGCTCTCCGACCGCTACGTCACCGACCAGTTCCTCCCGGACAAGGCGATCGACCTGATCGACGAGACCGCGGCGCGGATCAAGCTCAGAAGCTCGCGCGTCCCGGATGCGGTCCGTGAGCTGGTGGAGGAGCTGGAGGAGCTCGAGGCGCAGGAGCGGGAGGCGGTCGCTGCCCAGAATTATGAACAGGCGGCGCGGCTGCGTGACCGACGTGAGGCCCTCGCTCAGGAGATCGAGCGCAAGAGCAAGAACTCCTACCAGGCCGACGACCTCATCGTGACCGGGAAGGATATCGCGCAGATGGTGTCGATGTGGACCGGAGTCCCGATCGGGCACGTGCAGGAGGAGGACACGACGCGGCTGGTGCACATGGAGGAGAAGATCCACGAGCGCCTGATCGGCCAGGAGGAGGCGGTGAAGGCCGTCTCCCGCTCGATCCGCCGTGCCTACGCCGGGGTGAAGAACCCGCGCCGGCCGGTCGGGGTGTTCATGTTCCTCGGCCCGACCGGGGTGGGAAAGACCGAGCTCTCCAAGACCCTGGCCGAGTTCCTGTTCGGGGATGAGGACGCGCTGATCCGGGTCGACATGTCGGAGTACATGGAGCGGTTCTCCGTCTCCCGCCTCGTCGGCGCCCCGCCGGGGTACGTCGGCTACGAGGAAGCAGGCGAGCTGACCGAGAAGGTGCGGCACCGCCCGTACTCCGTCGTCCTGTTCGACGAGATCGAGAAGGCCCATCCGGACGTGTTCAACATCCTCCTTCAGGTGATGGAGGACGGGATCCTCACCGATTCCCAGGGGCGGCGCGTCGACTTCCGCAACACGGTCCTCATCATGACCTCGAACGTGGGGAGCGAGATGATCACCGACCGTGGCACCCTCGGGTTCAGCGACCAGGAGATCGACTCCGAGGAGTCGTACGAGGACATGAAGGACCGGGTGATCGGGGAGGTGCGGAAGAAGTTCCGGCCGGAGTTCCTCAACCGGCTCGACGATATCATCGTCTTCCACCAGCTCACCCGCGACCAGGTCAAGGAGATCGCTGATCTGATGCTGAGCGAGTTGAAGGACCGGCTGTACGAGGAGCACCAGATCACCCTCACCCTCGACGAGTCGGCGACCGAGCTTCTGATCGAGAAGGGATACGACGCCAAGTACGGGGCGCGCCCGATGCGCCGGACGATCGAGCGGCTGATCGAAAACCCGATCTCCGAGTTGATCCTGGAGCGGAAGTTCGAACCGGGCTCCACTGTGGTCGCATCGGCGGACGGCGAGGAGATCAGGTTCACCAAGGGCAAGTAGTCATGGCATTCCGCTGCACGAGCTGCGGGTACCGGTCGGTGAAGTGGCTCGGCCGGTGCCCGAACTGCGGCGAGTGGGACACGTTCGTCGAGGAGAAGGAAGAGGCGGAGGCCGGCGAACCAGGGACGTGGATCGGGGAGGCGCTCCGGCCGATCACCGAGATCGACCTCACCGAGGCGAAGCGCCTGTCCACCGGGATCGGGGAGGTCGATCGGATCCTCGGTGGAGGGATCATCCCGGGCGCAGTGATCCTGTTCGGGGGTGAGCCCGGGATCGGGAAGTCGACGCTCCTCCTCCAGATTGCGAACAACATCGCCGCTGAGTACGGACCCGTCCTCTACGTCTCCGGGGAGGAGTCGGCCACCCAGCTGAAGCTGCGGGCGAGTCGGCTCTCCGTCGACAACCCGCAGCTGTTCGTCCTCGCCGAGCAGACCCTGTCCCGCATCGCCCGCGCGGTGGATGAGATCTCGCCCCATGTCCTGATCGTCGATTCGATCCAGACGACCCTGTCCGAGGCCGCGCCGGGGGAGGCGGGGAGCGTCCGCCAGCTGCGCGAGGTGAGCGCGGCACTGACGCGGCTCACCAAGGCACGGGGGATGGGAACGTTCCTCGTCGGGCACATCACCAAGGAGGGCGGATTCGCCGGACCGAAGACGGTCGAGCACCTGGTCGACGTTGCTGTGTACCTCGAGGGGAGCCGGGGCGAGGAGATGCGCATCCTGCGCTCGGTGAAGAACCGGTTCGGGGGGACGAACGAGGTGGCGGTGTTCCAGATGGGGCCGAGGGGATTGCACGAGATCACCGATCCGTCCCGGTTCTTCCTCTCCCAGGACGAGCGGGAGAACCCGCGTCCGGGGACGGCGATCGTCCCGATCCTCGAGGGGACGCGCCCGATCCTGGTGGAGCTGGAAGCCCTCGTCGCCCCGACCGGGGGGTACGGTGCGCCGCAGCGGCGGACGACCGGTCTCGACTACAACCGCATTCTCCTCCTCCTCGCCGTGATCGAGAAGCGCCTCGGCATCCACACCGGTGGGGCGGACGTCTACCTCTCACTCGCCGGCGGGCTGGAGACGCGGGAGCGGGCGGTCGACCTCGGGGCGATCGCCGCGGTCGTCTCCAGCCTGCGCAACCGCGCTATCCCCAAGGGGCATGTCCTCATCGGCGAGGTCGGGCTGACCGGGGAGGTGCGCGGGGTGCGCCGACTGCGGGAGCGGGTGAACGAGGCGGAGAAGCTCGGCTACACCCACGCCGTCGTCCCGACGGGAAAGCTTCCCAAGACGAAGATCGAGCTCGTACCGGTGCGGACGGTGGAAGAGGCGATGGAAGCACTGATGCTCACGTAGCGAAAGGAGGAGACGTGGAAGACAAACGGCTCGAGAGGTTGAACAAGGCGGCGCAGGTGATGAAGGAAAGGCTTTCTCCGATCCCGGGCGTGGCGGTGATCCTCGGCTCGGGGATGTCGGAGGCGTTCGGGGTCCCGGATGGAGGGGTGAGGATCCCGTGGCAGGAGATCCCGGGGTTCCCGCTTCCCACCGTGGCCGGTCACGCCGGCGAGTTCTGGGCGGGGAAGATCGAAGGAAAGGAGGTCCTGATCCAGCGGGGCAGGATCCACTTCTACGAGGGCTACCCGATGGAAGACGTTGTCTTCTCCACCCGCCTGTTCGGGCTCCTTGGGATCAGAACACTGATCGTGACCAACGCCTCCGGGGCGATAAACCCGGAACTTAAAGCTGGAGATCTCGTTCTCATCACCGATCACATCAACATGCTCGGAGAGAACCCACTGCGCGGTCCGAACCTCGATCAATTGGGCCCCCGGTTCCCTGACATGTCGGCCGCCTACTCCAACCGGCTGCGCGAGATCGCCATTTCCGCGGCGCGGGCGGAGGGGATCGAGCTGAAGCAGGGGGTCTACATTGCGACCCTCGGACCCTCCTACGAGACCCCGGCCGAGATCCGCGCGTTCCGGACACTCGGGGCCGACCTCGTCGGGATGTCGACCGTCCCCGAGGTGATCGCCGCGAACCATGCGAGAATGGAGGTCCTCGGAATCTCGTGCGCCACCAACCTCGCCGCCGGGGTGAACCCGGACGCCACTCTCTCCCACGAGGAAGTGATCGAGACCACGCGTCGAAAAGGGGAGGAGATGCGTCGGCTTATCTACGCGATTGTCTCCCGCCTGTGATCAATTCCCCTTTTCTTGCGCATTAGTTTCCGCGGGATATAATCTCATCGCCGTGCCGGGGACTCCTCGGTTCGGTTTATGTCTATTAAATCTAGGAGGTCTAAGAGATGACCAACGGCCCAACGTTAAACCCATTCGAGATTTCCCAGCGTCAACTCGACAAGGCAGCAGGAAAGCTCAGCCTCGACCCGCAGGTGCACGCCCTCCTGCGCGAGCCGATGCGGACTCTGCAAGTGACGATCCCGGTCAAGATGGACGACGGGACGACCAAGGTATTCACCGGATTCCGCGTTCAGTACAACGACGCGCGCGGCCCGACAAAGGGCGGAATCCGGTTCCATCCTGAGGAGACGATCGATACGGTGAAGGCACTTGCCGCGTGGATGACCTGGAAGTGCGCCGTCGTCGATATCCCCTACGGAGGCGGCAAGGGCGGAGTGATCTGCAACCCGAAGGAGATGTCGTCCGGGGAGCTGGAGCGGCTCGCCCGCGGCTACATCCGTGCAGTCGGCCGGTTCATCGGCCCGGAGCGGGACGTCCCTGCCCCGGATGTCTACACCACCCCCCAGATCATGGCGTGGATGATGGACGAGTACTCCAAGCTCGTCGGGTACAACGCCCCCGGCGTCATCACCGGGAAACCGATCCCGCTCGGCGGTTCCCTCGGCCGGGGCGATGCCACTGCCCGGGGCGCGGTGTACACCATCCTCGAGGCGGCCAAGGTGATCGGGCTCGACCTGAAGAACGCCACGGTTGCGATCCAGGGATACGGAAACGCCGGTTACTTCGCGGCGAAGCTGATGCGCGAGATCGCCGGGAGCAAGGTCGTGGCGGTCTCCGATTCCCGCGGTGGCGCCTACTCTCCGGACGGAATCGACCCCGAGGCTGCATTTGCCCAGAAGAAGGAGACCGGCTCGGTCGCCGGCCTCGCCGGAGCGAAGCCGATCTCCAACTCCGAGCTCCTCGAGCTCGACGTCGATGTCTTGATCCCGGCGGCGATCGAGAACGTGATCACCGAGAAGAACGCGGCCAACATCAAGGCGAAGATCATCGCCGAGGCGGCGAACGGGCCGACCACCCCGGAGGCCGATGAAATCCTGTACCGCAACGGCAAGTACCTCATTCCTGACTTTTTGTGCAACGCTGGCGGGGTGACCGTCTCCTACTTCGAGTGGGTGCAGAACATCGGCGGCTACTACTGGAGCCTGGAGGAGGTGCACGAGCGGCTGCGCGCCAAGATGACCAAGGCGTTCCACGACGTGCACGAGATGGCGCAGCAGAACAACGTCGACAACCGCACCGCCGCCTACATGGTATCGGTGCAGCGGGTCGCCGAGGCGATGCGCCTGCGCGGCTGGGTCTAGCCTGGCTGTTCGTTCGAGTTTGAGAAGCGCGGGGCCACTCGGCCCCGCGTTTTTTTACCACCGCTTCCATCCGCTATAATTCCGGTTTGATGAAAGGAGGTGGGTATGGCTTACGTCTCCAAGAAGGACCTGATCGACAAGGTCCGTCCGCTCGCCGAGGAGCTCTCCCGGCTGCGGGACGAGTTGGACTCCCTCCTCGACCGGATCGATGACGTAGCGGAAAACCTTGAGGAGGCCCTCGACGAGGCGGAGGACTGACCTCCGCCTCATCATCCTCCCTCCGCGTAAGCGGCCGGTTTGCCGTGAGGGAGAAGATCCGGTAGCCTTTCCCCCATGCACGAGCTCGTATTCGCCGGCGCGCACCTCGGCCAGGATATCACCCGCATCCCGGTCGGCGGAGGAGGGCAGGTGGGAAACCACCTCATCCGCTACTGGGCGCAAGAAGGGAGGTTCCGGATCACCGTCCTCGGCTCAGGCCCGGGGACCGAGTGGAACGGCGTCCCCAACGTCGAGTACCATCGGATCCCGTGGAGTGTACCCGGGCATACCGGCGTCCTCACCGACCTGTCCGTAAGCGGGTACGCCAGCTTCTCCCGCCAGTTCGAGCGCGGGGTGACTGAATTCCTCACGGAACTCGCCGCCCGGCGCGACCCGAAGCGGATCATCGTCCTCCACAACGACCTCGCTGAGGCCGGTGACTTCAGGGAGATCCATCGCCTTGGATTCCGGCAGGCGACGATATTCCACGTGGACGTGGTCGATTACGCGGCGAGCATCTACCTGCGCGGACACATCTCCGCTCCCACCCTGACGCGGGCGTTCCGGGGAGCGATGCGGCTCGGAGTGAATCGGCTCCTTCCCGACGTCCTGCGGCTGATGTTCGAGAAGCAGGAGGAATGTGCGCGCTACTCCGACCTGCTCGTCGTCCCCTCACGCGAGATGGCAGACGTGCTCATGCGTTCCTACCCGCATCTTTTGCCTGCTGACGTTCTGGTGATCCCGTGGGGCGGGTTCGGGGAGCTGGAGATGGACGAGGCAGCGGTTGCAGCGGAAGCGGCGCGGATCCGGGAGGAATACGGGTTGAATGGGGATCGCCCTCTCCTCCTTTCCCTCAGCCGCATCTCTCCGGAGAAGGGGCAGGACCTCCTCTTGACCGCGCTGCGCATCTGGGAGAGGAAGGAGCCGATCGTCCCCGATGTCGTGATCTGCGGGAAGTCAGCGTTCATCCATGGGCGGGCCTACACCGAACGGCTCCACCGCCTAGCGGCGCGATTGCACCGGGTCCGGGTGCACTTCCCGGGCTACGTCACCGGCGTCCGGAAGGCAGCATTCTTCTCGCTCGCCGACCTGTACGTCTTCCCTTCCCGCCACGAGAGCTACGGCTTGACCCTGGTGGAGGCGCTACAGGCCGGGCTCCCGGTGCTCACCACGAACCACCGCTCCGCCCGCGACCTGGTACGGGACGAGTTTGGTCGGGTGGTGGAAGCGACTCCAATGGGGATCTATCGCGGGCTGCAGGAGCTCCTCCGGTTTGATGGTCAGGAACTGGCGGCGATGGGAAGACAGGCGAAGCGGTTCGCAAGCAACCTCAGGTTTGCAGACGCCGCGCAGCGGCTGGGAGACGCCATCACGGGGTTGCTCACTCGTTAGCTTCGTGCGAGATTACGGGACTGCAGTACGCCCGAAGGGACTCGAACCCCCAACCCCCGGTTCCGAAGACCGGTGCTCTATCCAGTTGAGCTACGGGCGCAACAAGAGGAGGGTGGGAGGAGCGGCGGGGCTCGAACCCGCGACCTCTGGGACCACAACCCAGCGCGCTAGCCAGCTGCGCCACGCTCCCCATACTCGCCTACGCCCGGGAGGATTCGAACCTCCGGCCGACGGCTTAGAAGGCCGTTGCTCTGTCCACTGAGCTACGGGCGCATCCTTCAAGCGGAAGACGGGAATCGAACCCGCGTCACTGGCTTGGAAGGCCAGCGCTCTACCATTGAGCTACTTCCGCGTACCTATCTGTCGGAGAGGCCGGATTCGAACCGGCGACCTCAGCGTCCCGAACGCTGCGCGCTGACCAAACTGCGCCACTCTCCGACGAACCCTACCTCAGTCCAGCGTCACGAACATCGTGCTTCCGTTCCGCAGGATCGTGAACATCGGGTTCGCATTATCGGCCATCTTGGAGACGATCTTGTTCCAGTCGTCGACCGAGTCGATCGGCTGAAGATCGATCTCCAGAATCACGTCATCCTGCTCCAACCCGGCCCAGTCGGCCCTGCTCCCGGGTTCAACCTTGATTATGACAACTCCCCGGGGTGATTGCAATCCCAGGCGCTGGGCAACGTCGGGAGTGACCGGACCGACGGTTATTCCGAACTTCTTCACCGCCGTCGTGGAAGCAGTGGTGGGACTGCTCTGCCCGTACAGTTCCTCCTCGCTCGGCCGCTCTTGCAGGGTGACCTGGAGATGTATCGTCCGTTTGCTTCGCACGATGGTGAGGTCAACCGTCGCTCCGGCCGGGGAGCTGGAGATGATCCGTACCAGGTCCGCCGCCGACTTTACCTGCTTGGTATCGACTGCGGTGATCACGTCGCCGGACTTGAGCCCGGCGGTCTCCGCGGGCGAGCCAGCGATCACATCGGCGACAAGTGCTCCGGCCGCCACCCCGAACTTATCCGCCATCGCCGGGGTCAGGTCTTGAACCTTAACTCCGAGCCAACCACGGACCACCTTTCCCTTCGTCACGAGCTGGTCGAGGACCGCCTTGACCGGGTTGATCGCCACCGCAAAGTTGATCCCCTCGATCGCGATCCCCTGCGACTGACGGGCAATCACGGTGTTTATCCCGATGACCTTTCCCTCCGCGTTGACGAGGGGGCCGCCGGAGTTACCCGGGTTGATCGCCGCATCGGTCTGGATCAGATCCTCGTAGTACCCGATTCCATCAGGCTTCGAGATCTGGCGGTGCAGCGCACTTACGATACCGAGGGTAACGGTATAGGAGAGTCCGAGCGGGTTTCCGATCGCGATCACCCAGTCCCCGATCTCCGCCGCGTCGGAGTCCCCGAGCTCAGCGGTGGCGAGGTCAGAGGTGTCCCCTTTCAGGCGCAGTACCGCGATGTCGAGCTTCTTATCGCTCCCCACCACCGTAGCGTTCCATACCTTTCCGCTTGTGCTCGTGACCTTGATCGAGGTGGCGCTGTCGATCACGTGCTCGTTCGTCAGTACCAGCTTCTCGCCGTTGTAGTTCACCACAAGGCCGGAGCCGATCGCCCGCTCCTCCTGCTTCTGGGGGATGTTCGGCTCCCCGAAGAAGTAGTGGAAAAACGGGGCGTTGAAGAACGGGTTGCTAACCTCCACCGTTGTTGTGACGTCGATCCGGACAACGGCCGGGCCGACCTTGGCGATCGCGTTCTTGATCGCCGCCTGACCGGATGCGGCGATCGCAACCCTGTTTCCCAGCCCTCCCGTCGCGACGGTCGTAAACGCCAATGCTATCAACAGCCCAATGATCCAAACCCTCTTTCTCATTGTGAATCCCTCCTCGAAAGAATTAGGTCCGAAAAACCAGTATGATTATAAAAGGAAGGTGTGAAGATTACATGGAGGAAATGAAAAGCAGGGATGAAGCCTCGCGGAAAGTAAAGGCGATCGGGCTCCTCTCCGGCGGACTCGACAGCACCTTGGCCGCCGCGGTGGTGAAGCGGGCCGGGATCGAGGTGATCGGGCTGTACGTGAAGAACATGTTTGTAACCGACCGCCGCCGGGAGGAGCACCTGCGCCGCGCCGTGGATCAACTCGGGATCCCGCTTCGCGTGATCGACCGATCGAACGAGCACCTGAACGTGGTTCGCCACCCCCGCTATGGATATGGTTCCGGGATGAACCCGTGCGTGGACTGTCGGATCTTCATCCTCCGGACGGCGAAGGAGGTGATGGAGGAAGAAGGAGCGCAGTTCGTGGTGACCGGAGAGGTCCTCGGGCAGCGCCCGATGTCGCAGCACCGCCGCGCCCTCCTCCTCGTCGCGCGGGAGAGCGGGCTCGGCGACCGGCTCCTCCGCCCCCTGTCGGCGAACCTCCTCCCTGAGACACTTCCGGTGCGGGAGGGATGGTTGGACAAGGGTCAGCTCTACTCGATCTCCGGGCGGAGCCGCGCTCCGCAGCGTGCCCTCGCCGATGCCCTTGGGATCACGGATTACCCCCAGCCGGCCGGGGGGTGTCTCCTCACTGAGAAAGTCTACTCCGCCCGGTTGCGCGACGCGTTCTCCCACCTCGGAGCGGACGCCCTCGATCGGGAGGGGTTCGAGCTCCTCCGCCACGGCCGCCACTTCCGGCTCGGGGAAAGCGTCAAGGTGATAATTGGGAGGAATGAAGCGGAAAATGAGATCCTGTCAGAGTTCAAGCCGGGACGGATCGCGCTCGAGCCCCTCGGGGTGATGGGGCCGCTCGCCCTGGTGGAGGGGGATCCCACTCCCGAACAGCTTCGCCTCGCCGCTGCGCTCGTCGCCCGCTACTGCGATCGGGCCGACCAAGTCGAGTTCGCGGTGACGCGAGGCGATGAGACGACACGGATCACTGTATCTCCTCTCACTCCGGATGATCCCCGGATCGACGCCTGGCGGATCTGACCCAGGGGCCTACCCGTTCTGCTACCAGAATCACCCCGTATCCCGCCAGCCCGAGGGCTAACCCGAGGCCGAGCCCGTTACCCGTCCGCAACAGGGTCAAGAGTATCGGTGTGTGGGCGTGGGCGAAGCTGTTCATGATCGACGCCTGCCCGAACATTCCGAAGAACAGGTACCCCGTCCGGAGAAATGGGCTCCCGGATTTCGTCCCGAACAAAAGCAGCCCTGGATGTCCGATCAGAAACTCCTTGAACCGCGGCCGGGCGATGAGGAGCTTCTCCAACAGCCCGCGTGTCTCCCGCTCCCACGGGGGAGCGAGACCGGGTGCGTTCCCGCTGCGGATGAGGATCCACCACGCAGCGATCCCCCCGAGCAGCACGGCCCCGACGCGGAGGCCGATCCCCCACCGTGCCCCACCCCGGGGGGCGAAGAAGTCCCGAAGACCGATTTTCGTTCGCCACATATGGATGGCAGCAGCCCCGACGGGAGGGATGAGGAGGGCGGCCTTCACCCCGCGGAACCCGTAGATCTTGAGGATGAACGCGGGGTGGGAGAGGATCCCGGCAAGGAGGAGGGAAGAGGCGATCGTCCCGCCGGTGAACAGGAGGAGGTACCCGAGCCCACCGCGCAGCCTCCCTTGGGGACGCAGGATGAGGAACAGGTAGATCGGTGAA
This sequence comes from Candidatus Bipolaricaulota bacterium, assembly GCA_021159055.1. Classification (NCBI taxonomy): domain Bacteria; phylum Candidatus Bipolaricaulota; species Candidatus Bipolaricaulota bacterium. The sequence continues at coordinate 14,045 of JAGGSO010000080.1, forward strand.
GCAGCGGCAAGGAGGAATGCGTCGAGCTGGCGGAGGGGGACATCCCCCAGTCCGCAGGCGATCGCCCCGATCCCGGCGGCAAGTAACACCCCAGCGATGGGAAGCCTCGGGAACAGTGCGATGAACACGAGGAGAACAAGGGCGGAGATTCCGATGTGAAACCCGATCCCAACCGTCCGCGGCGGGACGGGCGGCGTAGCGGCGGGTTCCCCTGGGGACAACCCTTCCCGCTCTACCGCGGCGATCGTTTCTCTGAGCCAAGCCGCTCCGAGATCGGGCAGGACGAGGGCCCTGATCCCCCGCTCCCGCACCGCGCGGACGCACCGCATCGTCGCCTCGGCCGGGGTGAGCCGCGGGAGCTGATCCCGTGGGATCTCGTGCCCGCGCACGAACCGGTGGTAGCCCTCCTTCCACAGGTCCTGCTCCGCGGCGCGGGGTTCGAACTCCCGGGCGATGAGCGTGCTTCCCCCTTTGACCAGGGCCTGGATCAGCGGATCCCCTGCTCCGAGCGCTCCCTCGATCCAGAAGTACGGAAACGAAGCCCAATCCAGGATCGCGGGGGAGACGGCTTGGTCCACGATCAGCACCGGGACCAACCCGGCGCGTACCACCTCCGCCGCGCTCATCCCCGCCCCGCGCGCGATCTCCGAGGCCCGCAGCCCGATCCCTCTCACCCCGGCATCCGCCAGGGCGGACAGAGTGATTCTCTCAATCTCGCTCGCGCGGACGATCGGGATGAACCGATCGTTTTGAAGGTCCCACCTCACCCGCAATGCATCGACCGCGATACCGAGGAGGAGCGCAGCGATCAGGATCACTCCCCCCGCCCATCTGAGCCTGCGAGTGAGGTTCATCGGTAGAAGCGCCTCTCCGCCCCGGCCAGGGCCGGGACGAGGAACTCGCAGACGTGGAGCCCGATTCGGGCGGCAAACCGGTCGGCCGGGATGTGTGGGCCGATGATCTCCGCCTCGTCCCCGATCTCCACCCCGGCGATCCCGGTGACGTCGACCATCGTGTGATCGAGGTATACCCCGCCCAGGATCGGAGCGAACCCGCCGCGGATCCAGACACCCCCGCCGTCCGCTGCGCACGGTGGGATCCCGGTCCCGTACCCGGCAGCGATCACCGCCACCCGGCGCTGGGAGGAGGCGCGGTAGCGGCGGGAGTATCCGAGGGGGGACCCGCTCCCGACCTCGCGCAGCGCCACGACCGGGGCGGTGAGGTGAGCGACCGGGCGGATCGCGGCGGTCCAGGGAGCCTCCACCTCGGGATAACCGTAGATCAACGTACCGATCCGCACCATGTTGAACGGATACGTCGTCACCGCTTCCTGGTACTGGATGAACCCGGCGGAGTTGGCGATGTGGCGGAACGGGGGAAGGAGCCCGCGCCGCTCAAGGGAGTGCAACAGCGCGGTGAACGATTCGATCTGCCCGAGGGTATACGCACGTGCTGCGGGATCGCGGGACTCGGCGCTCGAGAGATGGGTGTAGATCCCGACCACGCGGAGGTCGGGATTGCAAGAAAGCTCCTCCACCAATCCCTCCGCCCGCTCGATCCTCACCCCGAACCGTCTCATTCCGGTATCGACCTTCACCTGCACCGCCGGGCGGACCCGGCTCCGCCGTCCGGCGGCGGCGATCCGGGCGGCGAATCCGGAGTCCGATACCGGGATCTCGAGCTCGAGGGAGACGGCACGCGGGATCTCCTCCGGGAGGATCGGCCCGAGGAGCAGGATCGGGACTACGATCCCGGCCGCGCGCAGCCGGGATCCTTCCTCCACCGTCACGACGCCGAGCCGGTCGACCCCGGCGGCGAGCCCGGCTTGGGCGACGGGGACGAGCCCGTGCCCGTAGGCATCCGACTTCACCACGAACATGAGCTCGATCCCCGGCCGAAGACGGGTGCGGATCGCGGTGATGTTATCCCGCAAGCGAGCAAGGTCGATCCGCGCGATCGGGCCGGGCATCAGCCCTCCCGCCACGCCGGGAATTCCTCCCGGAACTCTCGCAGCCCTGCCAGATCGAGCTCGGCCCGCACCACCCCCTCTTCTCCCCCGCCGCGCGCGATCGCCGTCCCATGCGGGTCAGCAGCGATGCTCCGGCCGAGAAGCCCTTTCCCCACGGCGTTGCACCCGAGCAGGTATGCCTGGTCCTCTGTCGCCCGCGCCCGGGTGAGGACCTCCCACGCCTCCAACCGGATGATCGGCCACGCCGCCGGGACGAGGAATACCTCCACCCCCTGGCGCGCCATCGCGCGAAAGAGCTCGGGGAACCTGAGATCGTAGCAGATTGCCGCCCCAAATGTCCCGATCTCAGTACGGACAACGAGTGGGGCATCCCCGGGAGTCAACAGGGCCTGCTCCTGGGAACGGTAGCTGAGGAGGTTCCGCTTCCGGTAGACGCCGAGGAGGTTCCCGGCCGGGTCGAGGAACGGGGCGGTGTTGTAGCGACGTCCGCCTGCGGCCTCGATGAAGCTTCCCCCGAGGACGTACGCCCCGATCCGGCGCGCCTCCGCCGCGAGGAACGCCACCGTCTCCCCGTGCAGGGGCTCCGATTCGTCCTCCCACGCGGAGAAATCGAGGTATCCCACCCTCCACAGTTCAGGAAGAATGACCAGATCGGCCCCGCGCGCGCGTTCGATGAGGGCCGCAGCCCGGTCGAACGGGGCTTTCGCCCTCAATTGGACCAACGCGACTTCTATCCTCTCTTTCCGTCCCATTTTCCGCATTCTACCGCACGTTTTTGCCCCGCGCCAACTCGTAACCTGTACCGGGACTTGGCTTTCTTCGTGATATATGTTACAATAATGGACGTTTGACCCCTTGGTAGGGGTGATGAGGGGGTGGTGGAAAAGTGACAGACGATCCGAGGGTAAAGAG
>JAGGSO010000081.1 GCA_021159055.1 Candidatus Bipolaricaulota bacterium
CTGTGGCATGGTTTATCCTCACCTTCGTAGCAGATCAAGAAGATGTCCTTATCCTTCGCTTCCTTTGCCAAAGCAGCCAAGCGTTCCATGGCCTTTGGGTTACTGAGGATCTGCTTGCGGAAACGTTCTTCGTAATTGCTTTTGTCCCAAGCGTACGTGTAAGGATCGTGGTATCCATCGAGCCCATCTTGGAATTCCTTCTTAAACCGGTTGAAGTCGTCAAGCAGTTCCTTGGATGGGGCTAATTCATCGTTTCCCCTCCCGCGCATGACCAGCACGGTCTTAACCCCCTCGGGTAGTTTTGCCTTCATCGAGAGATAAGTCTGTCTTAAAGCCAAATCTCCTCCCCAACAATATGGATCCCCGCAAGTATCAGCCAATGTTTTCCATGAAGCAAGCCAGACAGACTCAGGGCGAAAAATACCTCTGCGTTGGGATCCATTCTTAGGATATCTTCATAGTCGAGATAAAGCCCTCTCCGCAGTGGACGTACGAAGTCTAGCCATCCTCGAACGCGGCACGGCAATCCTTTTGGTGAAAGTCCAATGTGTGGAACATTGGAGTACAAGTATTTTCTGAGGTCGGTGTTAGTTGTGTTTCCACCCTTGAACTCCACCCGTAAATCGGTTTCATCTTTGAAACTGCAGCGAAAATCCTCCACGCATACCAGGAACAAGGATCGGCCCGGAGTGCCAAGCGCCTTCTTGAGATTTCTATCAGCCGCTTTGTTGAGGATATTACGTTTTTGTGTTGCTGTAAGCTTTGAGACCGTTGTAGGAGGTCCGCTTATCACTTCGTCTTCGCTGTGAAGACCATAGGGGTCTTCTTCTAACGGTCTTAATTGTTTGGCGTAAAACGGCACTTCAAGGATTGTGTTGGGCGGAAACCATTCAACGTGTTCCTCAAACAGGCAGTGATATCCCTCCTTCACCGGTCTGATCCACTCGAGGGTTTCGGGTTCGATCCCAGCCACGCAGATGGCTCTGTCCGTCATCTCGGAAATCGCAAGGAGAAGAAAGTCACTTAGATAGCAATCTTTTCGTAGCATGGCTACATTCCCCTAAAGCTCATGACATTCTGATTTACATTTTATCTATTTCATCCTGAGGTATCAATTAGCTGCATGGTATCATGAGCGGAGAATCTGGACCGGTATGCCCGTTTTTGGTAGTGTAACGGTGCGATGGAACGGGATGAGCTGCGCAAGCTGGTGATCGAGATCCTGCGGGCCAACCCGCAGACGCACCTGAATGCGGTGATCGGGGAGATCAGGCGCCGACACCCCGATTTCCGCGGCTACGACGCGCTTACGGTCCAAGAGATCATCTGGGAGCTCCTCCTCCAAGGGGTCCTTGCTCCGGGGAAGAACTCGCTCAACCTGAACCTTCCGTTCATCCACCTCACCGAGTACGGGGAGCGGGCCCTGGCCGAGGAGACGCTACTGCATGACCCTGCCGGCTACATCCAAAAGCTGGAGGCGCGAATCGGACGGGCGCTCCCCCCGGTCGTATCCGCCTACCTGCGGGAGAGCCTCCACTCGTTCCTCGCCGGGCGGGATTTTGCCGCCGCGGTCCTCCTCGGGATCGCGGCAGCGGAGTGCCTGCGGACCCTCACCGACAGGATCCCGGGTGAGCTTCCGACCGACGTCACCGGCATTGCCCACCGGTTCGTCCTGCTTGGATTCCCCCAGACCGAGGCCGACTCCCTTGCCGTCGCGGTATCCGGCCTGCGCCGGATCGCTGACTACACCCGGGATCATGCCGGACGGCCCGCTGCCCGGGAGGTGACCCGGGAGACGGCGCACGCGCATCTGCTCCTGTTCTTCGACCACTGCGCTCAACTGTACGCCGCGCGCGATCGCCTCGCGGGAAACTAGGTTGCCGGGTCCACGACCGGCGGCTATCCTTGTGCCAAACCCCATGGAGGTAGACACAAATTGGCGAATGAGATACGCGTTGTTCAGTACGGACTCGGGCCGATCGGATCGGCGATCGCGCGGTTGATCCACTCCCGGGACGCCCTCAAGCTCGTCGGTGGGGTGGATATCGCCCCGGAGAAGGTGGGGGCGGACCTGGGTGATGCCATCGGGCTCGGGGAGAAGCTCGGGGTCCCGGTGGCAAAGACGCTGGCGGAGGCGCTCTCCGCCGCCCCGGCCGACGTGGTGGTGCACACGACGAGCTCGTACTTCGATTTGTTCTCCGACCAGATCCGCGAGATCCTGGAGGCGGGGCTCGACGTGGTCTCCACCGCGGAGGAGCTGTCGTTCCCGTGGCTCGCCCACCGGGATGAGGCAGAGAGGATCGATCGAATCGCCAAGCGGATGGGCAAGACCGTGCTCGGGACCGGGGTGAATCCCGGGTTCCTCATGGACGCGCTCCCGCTCTCCCTCACCGCGATCTGCCAGCAGGTGACCCGGATCGAGGTGACCCGACGGATGAACGCCACCAACCGCCGCGGCCCGTTTCAGAAAAAGATCGGGGCCGGAATGACGGTCGATGAGTTCAACGCCCGGATGGCCCAGGGACGGATGGGGCACGTCGGGCTGCGCGAGTCGGTGGGGATGATATTCGATACCCTGGGATGGGAGCTGACCCGGTTCGAGACCGCGGTCGAGCCGCTCGTCGCCGATCGGGCAATTCAGACTCCGTACGTGCGGGTCGATCCCGGCGCGGTGCGCGGCCTGAAGCAGACGGCGCACGGCTACTGCGGGGACGATGACCGAGTGGTTCTCACCTTCATCGCCGGGCTCGACGAGCCGGAGGAGGCTGATACGATCCGGATAACCGGGGTCCCGGATCTCGAGATCGTGCTGCACGGGACGAACGGGGATCTGGCCACCGCGGCGATCGTCGCGAATGCGATCCCGCGCGTGATCGCCGCCCCGCCGGGCCTGGTCACGATGCGCGACCTCCCGATCGTCACCGTCGGTCGGTGAGCAGAGCCTGCACGGCGAGCCTCCCGGACCGGACCGCGCCCTCGATCGTCGCCGGCCAGCCGGTGCTGGTGTAGTCGCCAGCGAGGTACAGCCCGGAGATCGGAGTTCGCGACGGCGGACGGAGCGCCTCCGTTCCCGGCGCGGGGACGAACGTCGCCCGCGGGTGGCGGACGACCAGGGAATCGAGCAGCCGCGCGTGCTTGACCTGCGGGAGGAGGGCTCCGAGCGCGGCGACGATCCGGGAGACGATCTCGTCGTCTCGCAGCGGCATGAGCTCACTTGCCGCGCTCTGGGAGATCGCGATGTGCCTCGGGCCCGCACCGCCCTGGATGCGGGTGACGTCGAACACGGCCTGCACCGGCGAATCGACCCCGATCACGAACTCCTCGTCCATCACCGCCCGGTCGAACCACAGGTGGACGTTCACGATCGGGGAGAACCGAAGCCTGCTCAGCCAGGCGAACGATGGATCGGTCCGCAGATCGGCGGGGACGAGAGAGCTGACCCGGTCGGGGCTCACGGCGAGGATCACCCCGTCCCCTTCGATTACCTCACCGTCTGCAAGCCTCACTCCAGTTGCCCTGCCGCCCGCGATCAGGATCTCCTCCGCACTGCGGCCGCGGATCACTCTCCCGCCGCGATCTTCCAGGAACCGGACCGCGCTTCCGAACACCTGAGAGAGGGGCTGGGTGAACAGGCCCATGTCCGCCCCGTGCGCCCGAAAGAAGCCGTTTGATAACACAAACCAGGCCGCGCGCCCACTCACCGCGTCCGGGAGCGCGTTCAGCGCGGCGACCGCGACCGGGGTCCACAGCCGCGCCACCGCCCGCCGGGATTGGCGATGGCGCGCGAGCCATTCTCCAAACGTCTCCTCCTCGCGCGGGGCCCGCACGAGGAGCGCCGCCCCAGCGCCCGCGGCCCTGACCCGCTCCCCCCACGCTAGCGGACTGTAGGTAAGGAGCGAGGGGAGGAGGTGGAGCGGCCCGGGAAGCGGTGTCGAGTAGACCGCACCCCTGCCGCCGGGATGGCGCATCGGGACGTGCAGCCGCGGTTGGAATCGGACCGCATCGCCCGCTCCGATCAGGTCCAGTAGCGCGATCGCCTCGGTGCAGACGCGCATGAGGATGTGCACGCCGTAGTCGATCTCTTCGTCCATCCGCGAGTAGCGGAACGATGCCGCCCGCCCGCCGAGCCGGGGCGTCCGCTCGATCAGCACGGTCTCGATCCCGGCCTGGGCAAGTCGACAGGCGGCGGAGATCCCGGCCGGGCCGCCGCCGATGATCAGTACCCGCGCCATAGGAACGCTCCTACAAACGTGCGTGCGAGGAGGGAGCCCTTCTCGAACTTCGTGAGCGAAACCCTTCCGGAGAAGACGTCGTAGCCGCGGGCCTCGATCCGATCGAGGATCGCTCCGTACACGCGCCCGAGGAAGAGGGGAAACGGGCGGGCATGGCGGGGGAGGGCCGGGATGAGCTTGAATCCACGCTTGATCAAATCACGGGCCCGCCCCGCCTCGAACGCAAGGAGGTCCCGCATCCGGTCGGACATCGTCCCGGAGAGGATTTCGTCCTCGGTCACCCCAAACCGGGCGAGGTCCTCCTGTGGGAGGTAGATCCGATCGCGGTCGGCGTCTTCCTTCACATCGCGGACGATGTTGGCGACCTGCAGCCCGATCCCAAGGTCGATCCCGCGCGCCCGCGTCTCGTCCGTCACCGGCCCACCGGCGAGCACGGGGAGGACCGCCAGCCCGACCGCGGAGGCGACGCGGTAGCAGTACGCGGACAGCTCGTCGAACGTGGGATAGCGCGACACGGTGAGGTCCATCTCCACTCCGTCGATGATCGCGGCGAGGTCCTGCGGATCGATGGAGAACCGGGCGATCGTGTCGGCGAGGGCGAGGTCGACCCCGGGAGACGGGTTTCCGGAGGCGACAGCGTGCAGCCGGGCCCGCAGCGCGGCGAGCTTGTCCCGCTTTTCGGCCAGTGGTGCGGAGCTGTCGGCGATGTCGTCCGCCTCGCGGCAGAACGCGTAGATCGCGTAGATCGAGCGGCGCTTGTAGGTGGGTAACGTCAGAAACGCGTAGTAGAAGTTGCTCTTGGCCGCGCGAGTGCGGCGGGTGCACTCGCGGTAGGCCGCAGCTAGCTTCGGATCCATCTCTCGTAACGGGGCGAGACCAGGGTGGAGAGGAAGAGCCGCATCTTCTCCCCCTTGCTCAGGACGGGGCGGCGGGACAGGGTGTCGTAGTCCTGGGCCGCGATCTTGTCGAGGATGGCAAGGCCGCCGCGGGAGAAGAGCGCGATGTCGACCCGCAGGTGGCCGGACACGCGGTCGAGGAGCGGGAGCCCATCACGGAAGTAGCCCCGCGCCCGGTCGACCTGGAACCGCACCAGGGCCCGAACCCGCTCGTTTGCGCTCGCTGCTGCGATGTCGGATTCGCTCACCCCGAATCTCTCCATCTCGTCCTGAGGCAGGTAGATCCGGCCCATCTCGTAGTCGCGCCGGATATCCTGCCAGAAGTTGGTGAGCTGGAGCGCGGTGCAGGTGTTGTCCGACAGTCTGAACAGCTCCTCGTCGCGATAGCCGTAGAGCATGAGGAACAACCGGCCGACCGGGTTCGCCGAGTGATCGCAGTAGTGGAGGAGCTCTCCGAAGTTCGCGTACCGGTGCACGCGCTGGTCGATCCGGTTCGCCTCGATCAGCTTGAGGAACGGCACAGCGGGAAGGTCGAACTCCGCGATCGTTTGTTTAAGCGCGATGATCACCGGGTGGCGCGGGGTTCCGGAGTAGGCGCTCTGAAGCTCTTCCTCGAATCGGTCGAGGAGGGCGATCCGGTCCCCGGGGGCCTCGTCGCCGATGTCGTCGACCGTGCGGCAGAACGCGTACACCGCCGCGATGTGGACCCGCATCCGCCGCGGCACCAGAAGCGAGATGAGGGTGAAGTTCTCGTAGTGCTGCCTCGTCAGACGCAGGCAGAGGTCCCGCGCCGCGGCAAGGGACGGCGGACTCTCCGGCAGCTCGATCAGGGTGCGAATGTGCTCGGCTACCATCCCTGCACTTGCACGATGACTTCGCGCTCCCGCGGACGATCGAGCTCGATCAGGAAGATCCGCTGCCAGCGGCCGAGGAGGAGCTCACCAGCAGCCAGAGGGATGATTTCACTCGCTCCCAACAGCAGATGCTGGCAGTGAGCGTGCCCGTTCGGGCATTCGTCCTCGGTCATGTTGGCGGTGCGCACGACGAAGTCGTTGTGCTTGTAGTCCCCGTCCTTGGGTGCAACCCGCTGCAGGAACCGCGCCATGTCACCGAGAAGGAGGGGCTCGTTTTCGTTGATCTTGATCGCCGCGGTGGTGTGGCGCGAGTAGACGAGCACCATCCCCTCACTGATCCCGGAGCGGGCGAGGATCTCCAACACCTTATCGGTGATATCGATAAACTCAAGAGCCCGCTGTGCAGTCTTTCTGATAATCTCGCGATAGACCTTTACCTGCTTGATCACTGCTTGATGTATCTGAGTATTCATCGTTTCAGGAGATGTTCCTCGTCTCCATTCCCCCCTTTCGCATTTTTTGTCTCGTCTATTTCCCGTAATTTCTGTACCACCTCTTCGATCACGTTGTCCGGGGTCGACGCCCCGGCGGTCACCCCGAACGTCTCCCGGCCAGCGAGCCAGTCCGGCTCGATCTCGTCCGCCGATTCGATGTGATAGGTCGGTACTCCGGTCCCGCGGCAGGTCTCGGCGAGCTTGCGCGTGTTCGCTGAGGATCGGCTTCCGACCACGATCAGGGCGTCGACCTGTTCGGCGAGCTCGCGCCCCGCCTGGTAGCGGCGGCCGGTCTCCGGACAGGTGGTGTCGATGATCCTGATCTCCCCGAGCTTTCCGGTGTAGCGCACGATGAGCTCCTGGGCGAATCGGGCGAACAGCTCCGGCTTCTTCGTCGTTTGGGCGATGATCCCGATCTTCTTCGCCTCCGGCGGGAGCTCGATATCCGGGGTGAGGGTGGCGATCCCCTCCCCCCGCGTCCAGGAGAGGATCCCCTTCACTTCCTGATGGTCAGCCTCCCCGTACACCACGACGAAGTACCCCTCCTCGACGAGTTTTGCTGCCGTCTGCTGCGCGCGGCGGACGATCGTGCAGGTGGTGTCGACGAGCCGCAGCCCGCGGCGGCGGATCTCGGCGTATACCTCCTCCCCCGCTCCGTGGGCGGTGATCGCCACCGTCCCTCCGGGAGGGACCTCGTCGAGCGAGTGCACAAGCTGAGCCCCACTTCTCGCCAGCGCCTCGACGACGTGGGTGTTGTGCACGATCGCCCCCAGGGTGTAGAGGGGTCCGCGATCCCTGAGCTCCGCTTCAATCATCTCCACCGCGCGGCGCACCCCGAAGCAGAACCCGAGAACCTGTGCCTTTATGATCCTCACGCGACCTCCTTCGCGGATGAGGGGAGAGCATGACGCGGTGATCGAGGAAAACGGAAACTCACACTCGCCCCTCCGTCTCCGCATCTCCTCATCCCCGCGCCTCCCCATCCCCGCGTCTTGCCTCGCGGTAGCGACCGAGGGCCATCATCGGGAAGTTGTCCCGGTACAGGTGGTAGTTGATCATGAAATCCGTGGGGAACCCGGTCCCGGTGAAGTACGGCTCGTCCCAACCGCCGTCTTCCTGTTGCGTCTCGATCAGGTACTCCACCCCACGACGGGTCGCTGGATGATCCGCCTCGCCCGCGGCGAGCAGGCCGAGGAGGGCCCACGCGGTCTGCGATGCGGTCGACGGGCCGCGCCCGCGCCACTTTGGATCGTAGTAGCCCTCGACCCTCTCTCCCCAGCCGCCGTCTTCGTTCTGGTGCTCAATCAACCACTCGACCGCGCGGCGGACGTAAGGGGCTCGCATATCCTCCCCGACTGCGGCGAGCGCGGGGAGGACGTATCCGATCCCGTAGGTGAGGTTCACCCCCCACCGTCCGTACCATGCCCCGTCCGGTTCCTGTTCGCGCTTGAGATAGGCAAGTGCACGATCGACCGGCCGGAACCCCTTTTTATACCCGAGCCGGCCGAGGAGCTCGACGATGTGCGCCGTAACATCGACCGATGGCGGATCGATCATCTCCCCGAAGTCGGCGAACGGGATCTCCCGCAGGAGCGCCCGGGTGTTGTTTCGATCGAACGCCCCCCACCCGCCGTTTGAGCTCTGCATCGCAAGGAGCCATTCCAGACCCCGTGAGATGGCGAATTCCTTGGCCCGCTCAGGAAGATCGGTCCTTAGCAGGGCCATCATCACCACCGATGAGTCGTCGGTATCGGGGTAAACGTCGTTATCGAACTCGAACGCCCAGCCGCCGGGACGCCCGTTGCACTTCACCTGCCAATCGCCCCCCACGAAGATCTGCTCATTCAGGAGCCATTTCCCGGCCTTGACCAGCGCGGGGTGATCCGCGGGAAGACCGGCATCCTGCAGGGCGATCATCGCAAGCCCTGTGTCCCACACCGGAGAGATGCAGGACTGGAACCGGAACTTTCCCTCCTCCTCTATCGAGTAGCGCTTTAGCCCCTCGATCCCCTTCTTGAGGATCGGCCCCTCGGGGTCGTGGCCGAGGACGTAAAGGGCGATGAGGGAGTAAACCCAGGCGGGCTGGATCCCGCCCCAACAGCCGTCGGCCTCCTGACGGGCGATGATCCACTCCTCGGCCGCCTTTATCGCACGTTTGCGGAGTGGTTTCCAC
>JAGGSO010000082.1 GCA_021159055.1 Candidatus Bipolaricaulota bacterium
TCCTCCAACAGCTTAAGCTGCGCTGTCTCCCAGAGCATCGCCTGAATCGTCGGGTTAAGCTCCGTGCGCGCCGCCTCGATCAACCAATCGATCCCCGTGTAGTGCGAGAAGTTGGTATCGGGTTTTGCCCCAGTCACAACAATCGAGGCAGAGTGATAGAAGCGTGTCAGGAAGACGTCCGCATTCGGGCGCCAGCATTCGTAGTGAACGATCGGGTTGACGTCCTTGCGGATCATTGAGTGATAGGTGGAGTGATCAACCACTTTGAGATTCAGCGTGATTCCCACCTTTTTGAGTTGTGCCTGGACGTTTTCAAACGGACGCCGATAGCTGTCCTTCTCCGTGATTACAGCATCAAGGCTGAACCCATCCGGATACCCTGCTTCGGCAAGCAAGGCCTTTGCTTTATCTCGATCAACGGTGTAGAGCAACCCGGCCTTCGCCACCTCTTCCTTGTCCATGCCCCCAGCAAGGTAGGGAGGAACTACAGCGTATAATGGCTCAGCCACGTCCTCTCCGATAAAGGCGAGGAGTTCGTTTCGATCTATCGCATAGGCGATGGCCCGCCGGACCCGAACGTCGCTGAGCGGTCCTTTGGATATGTTGAGATGCTCAACCTCAGTCTCTCCAGGGCCGAAGATGTCAACTACCGTGTTCGGCTGATTTTTCACGGCGTTGACCCACATCTGTTCCCTGACACCGTCGATCACATCAAGTTGCCCAGCGGCTAAACCCGCTTGCCGACTGTTGATATCTGACATATACCAGACCTCAACCTGTTCTAGAATAGGGGCACCGCGGAAATAATTCTCGTTACGCACAAGGACAACCTTCTGCATCGGCGAGTAGGACTTAAACATGAACGGTCCAGTCCCTACGGGATGTGTTTTGAAGTCCTCCCCTAACGCCTCCACTGCTCGCTTACTGACGATGAACCCTCCGGCATAATCAGCTACCTTGGGTAAGAACAAACTAGGAGAGATAGCCTTTTCAGTCGTGATTTGAACGGTGTATTTATCTACCGCCATGAAAGACAAGCCACTGTACTCTCCCGCGTAGGCCGAGGTATCCTTGTTAGCTGCTTTATTAAGCGAGAAAACAACATCTTCTGCCGTCAACTCATAGCCATCTTCGTATCCCTTAAATGGATGGAACATTACGCCTTTTCTAAGGTGGAAAGTCCAGGTCAAACCGTCCGCTGACACTTCGTAGCTCTCAGCTAGATCAGGCTCAAATTGGGTGATGTCTCCGGGTTTATAGCGAACAAGTCCGTTAAAAACCATATCTACCACCGCACGGTCCATCGTGGCGGCAGCGTAGTGAGGATCAAGGGTCTTTAAATCTGATGCATCAAAGGCAATGCGAAGTACCTGTTTGTCTGCTAAGGCTTGAGCCCAGGGAGCGATTGCAAAACCACCCAAGATTAAGCTAAAAACCAATCCCACGACAAACAATCTTCGATACATTTGGTTATACCTCCTTTTAGCTAGCAACATCGCCATTGTCTTGCGCCAGTCATATTAAAGTATGTAGCCTACCACCTCCCTCTATTTCCTAATTGAGTGCAATTCTATCATTAATATAACAAGAAAAAAGCGAGGTGTCAATATTCACACTAAACCATCTCAACCGCCTGGCTGGGAGAAGACAAGAAAAGTAAATAGTTAAAAATGATTCCTGCTTACCTAACTACGAGAAAGTAGGTCGGGAAACCGCGCTATTCAGAGTTCAGAGATGGTTCATCAAGGCAGTATTCGGCTGAAAACAAGATGGAGCTGACATAAATCGCTTCATGATCTCCTTACATCCAGATCGTCCCGTGCGGGGTGTCCTTGAGCACGATCCCGAGATCATTCAGCCGATCGCGGATCCGATCAGCGAGCTCGAACTCCCGCTTCTTGCGCAGCTCCATCCGCAGCTCGATAAGGAGATCGATCAGATCCCCGGTTGTCGTCTGGAGCATCTCCTCCCGCTTGCGGAAAAGCCCGAGCGGGGCTCCGAGGGTCCGCAGGAGGGAGACGGCGTCCCGCAGCCCGAGTCGGTCCGCGCCAGCGGCGTTGGCACGGAATCGGTTCGCCTCCGAAACGAGCTCCTGGATCGCGGCGAGCGCCCCGACCGTGTTGAAATCGTCGTCCAGCGCCTCCACGTACCTGTCCCTGAACCGGGAGAGCCCGGCGACGAACTCATTCCCTGCCTCTCCCAGCTCACCATCACCGGCGCCGCGCAGCTCGGCCTCCACCTCGGAGATCAGGGTGCGGACCCGGTCGACCGCCTTCTCCGCCTCTGCCAGAGCCGCCTCCGAGTAATCGAGCGGCTTGCGGTAGTGGCGGGAGAGGTAGAAATAGATCACCGTCTCCGGATCGAACCGCTCCAGGACCTCGTAGGCGTAGGCGAAGTTCCCGAGCGACTTCGACATCTTCTCGCCGTTAACGGTGAGCATCCCGTTGTGCAGCCAGAACCGGGAGAAGGTCTTCCCGCTCACCGCCTCGGCCTGGGCGATCTCGTTCTCGTGGTGGGGAAAGATGAGGTCGTTCCCCCCGGCGTGGATGTCCAGCGTCTCTCCCAAGTAATGACGCGAGAGGACGACGCACTCGGTATGCCAGCCTGGTCTCCCCTCGCCCCACGGGGAATCCCACTTCGGCTCACCTGGCTTGGCCGCCTTCCACAGGGTGAAATCGAGGGGATCCTCCTTCAGCTCGGAGGCTGCGACCCTGGCCCCGCTGCGCAGCTCATCGACGCTGCGGCCGGAGAGCTTGCCATACTCACTGAACGCGCGCACGCGGAAGTACACGTCGCCACCTCTCTCGTAGGCGTATCCCTTCTCGATCAACTGCTGGACGAGATCGATCATCCCGGCGATGTGCTCGGTGGCACGCGGGCTGTGGGTCGGGGGGACGACCCCGAGCCGGTCGAGGAGCTGGAAGTACGCCTCGGTGTACCGTGCCGCCACCTCGGCCACCGTCTCCCCGCTCTCCTGTGCCCGGGCGATCAATTTATCGTCCACGTCGGTGATGTTCTGGACGTAGATCACCTCCCACCCCTTGAACAGTTCCATGTAGCGACGCAGTGCGCCGAAGACGAGCACCGGCCGCAGATTCCCGATGTGGAGATGATCGTAGACGGTGGGGCCACAGACGTACATCTTCACCGTCTTTCCGTCCTGCGGCTCGAATTCCTGCTTTTCTCGCGTGAGGGTGTTGTACAGTCTCATGCCCCACCTCCTTTTTTCCGATTATACCGGACGGATCAGCGGCGGTCCGCCCGCACGATGTAGCGGGCAATGAGGGGGAGGAGCACAAGACCGAGTACGAGCAATCCGGCGGTGATCCCCCAGAACTCGGACGGAGGCATCTCCCCTACTCCGGTTATATCCCGCATGGCATCGGCCATGTAAGTGAGGGGGAGCAGCTTGGAGAACGCGCGCAGATAGGACGGCATGATCTCGATCGGGAAGTAGATCCCGGCGAGGAACATCATCAGCATTGCGAAGATGTTGGAGACATTACCCGCGCTCTCCGGACGGCGGACGACCAAGGCGATGAGCGCTCCCATCCCCATTGCCCCGATCGTTGCCGCAGGGACGAAGAGCGCGTAGCGGCCCCAGTCGACGGAGAACTCCAGGTGCAGGGCCGTAATCGCTACGAGCAGGGTGAGGAACGCCGAGACGTAGGCCACAACCAGCCGCACTCCGGCGATCGCCGCAAGAAGGGAGATCGGGCGCATCGGGGTGACGAGGAACCGGTCGAGCTGACGGCGCTCCTTCATCATGGCGAGGTGCCCGGAGATCGCGAACAGCCCGGCGGAGAGGATGGAGAAGGCGATCACCCCGGGGACGACGCGGACAAACCAGTTCCCGCTCGTCTCCCGCACCGCGACCGCGTGGACGGAGACGGCCGGACGCGCACCCTGGCGGGCGAGGTTGAACCGCGTCGATATCCCGCGCGCGATCTGCTCGAAGGCATAATTATCCTGCACCCGGGTCGGATCATAGACGAAGACGAGCGCCTTCCCGTCGTAGACGAGCCCGAAGTCGACCCGCCGCTTTTCGATCCCCTCCTTGAGCGATTCCCGGTCCGGGAAGCTGGTCACCGTGATTCCGTCCGTCTTCTCCAGGACGGAGACGAGCTTCGTTCCCGGAACGCCGTTGAGAACCAGTCCCAACCGGGACTGGTCCTCTCCCCCCATCAGGAATCCGAACACCAAGATGAACAGGACCGGAAACAGGAACGTGAACGCGAGCGCCGTCTTGTCCCGGGCGAAGGTGACAAACTCGGCGTGCAGTAACGCCCTCATCGTTCCGCCTCCCAAGACAAGCGCCGAGCGGCAACAAGAACCGACAGCGCGATCCATCCGAGCGGGACGAGGACGCTCCCGATCGGCGAGGTAGTCCCCTCCGTCAGCCCCAAACCCGCCCGCAACCCGCCGGCGATGTAGGTGACCGGGTTTACGAGGACGATCGCCCGCAAGAATCCGGGCAGATCCCCGACCGGAAAGAAGAGCCCGCCGAGGAACATGAGCGGGATGTTGAGGATGTTGGCGATCGCCATCGCTCCGTTAGCTGTCTTGGCGACCGCGGCGATGAGGAACCCGAACGCAAGAAAAGTGCAGAACCCGAGGATGAGAAACGCAATCGCCTGCGGTCGAGCGAAGTTCACCCTCGCCCCCAGTCCGTACTCGCCGATGGCAAACAGCACGGCGAATTGAACGGCGCTCAGTCCGAGCTGACCTAACGAAAATCCGGCGAGATACCGGGGAACAGTGAGTGGGGTGACCCAGTAGCGGCGGAGCTGAAATCGATCGCGGGCGTAGAGGATCGCCCCCGGGACCCCGAACAGCCCGGCGGTGAAGAACGCCATCAGGACCACTCCGGGGAGGAGGAACGAGGCGTAGGAGAACGAAGCCGGCATCCCCGCCAACGACTCGTTCCTCATCGGGATCTCGTTATTCGGATCAAGCCGTCCGATCCGGACAAGGATCTCGCGGTTGACCCCGGAGACGACCTCGGCGATCACATCTGCGGCGAGGGCGGACCCGCTCCGCGTCGGATCGGTATAGACCGTGATCTCGGCCCCCGCATCGGAGAGGACCGCCTGGTTGAACCCGCGCGGGATCACGATCACCGCCGCCAGCCTCCCGTGCCGCAGCTCCTCCTTGGCGCGAGAGAGAAACTCCTGCTTGTCCTCCCCTGGCCCGGGGCGGTGAAGGGAGAAGAGCGGTTCTTTGCCATCTTCCGGTTCCCCGATCGCCGCAAATGCGGAGATCACAACCCTGGCAAGATCCGGCCCTGCTTCCGCCTCCTCCAGGTTCACCAACCCCACTTGGAAGTTCATCCCGCCCTGTTTCCCGAGATTCCCGAAGATCAGGGTGAGGATCACGAGGAGGAAGACGGGGAACACGATGAACCAAAACAGGGTCACCCGCTCGCGCAGCGCGGTGATGAGGTGAGCGCGGGCAAGTGCGAGGATTCCGTTCATGTGTGATGTCCTTTAAGCTGGTTCACGGGCTTGAATCGAACGTTGGAGGGCGATCACCCAGATCTATCCGCCTTCAGCTCCGCCACGTCCCGCTCTAACCGCTCGATCCGGGACAAGATGGAGATCCAATCCTGATCGAGTCGGGTGAGGATCGACATCATCTTGTCCTGACCGGAGATGATCTCGTCGAAATACACCTTGAACTCGTCCCGAGTGAGGGTCTGGTCAAGCCGGATGCGGATGTCGACCACCTCTCTGGTCAGGTTATGGATCGCGGCTGCGTTTGCCTCGATCTTTTTCCCATTCGCCTTGATCATCTCTGCATTCGCATCGATCTTTCCCGCGTTCGCGTCGATCTTGGCAGCATTCGCATCGATCTTCGCCGAGAGGCGCTTATCCACCTCGTCGATCTTCTTCGAGAGGCGTTTGTCCACATTATCGATCTTTGTTGATAGGCGCTTGTCGACGCCGTCGATCTTCGCCGCGAGCCTCTCCTCGACTTCCTCCAGGTCCTTCTTGCGGACGAGTTCGTCGTTTTGATTGCGCATTTCGTCCTCCACAATCCTTTATACCGATCCGACTGAGTGGTGTCAAAACCAGCAAGAAGCTGGCGCCTAATCCCGCAACCTTCTCCCGGTGAGGGCGAGGAAGACATCCTCCAGGTTCGGCTGGCGGATCACCATGTTATCGAGGGATACCCCGTTCTCGTGCGCCCAGGCAAGAAGATCGCGCAGGGCAGGGACGAGATCGGTGACCTCGACCACCACTGCGTCCCCGTCCCGCCGCACTTTTCCCCCGGGAGGAGGAGTTGGGAGAGCCGCCGTGTCTGACGCGGTGAACTCGATGATCGTCTCCTCCCCGAGTTGTGCCGTGAGCTCCCGCGGGCTGCCGGAAGCGATGATCTTCCCGTGATCCATGATGCACACGTGGTCGGACAATGCCTCCGCCTCCTCCATGTAATGGGTGGTGAGGACGATCGTCTTCCCCTGCGCCTTCAGGTCAGTCACGATCGACCAGATGTTCCGCCGCGCCTGCGGATCGAGTCCGGTCGTCGGCTCATCGAGGAACAACAGATCAGGATCGTTCACCAGCGCCGTTCCCAGGGCGAGGCGCTGCTGCTGCCCGCCGGAGAGTTGCTTTACGAAGGCGTTTTTCTTCTCGGTGAGAGAGACCAGTTCCAGCACCTCATCCACCGGCCGCGCCTGGGGGAAGAACGATCCGAACAGACGAATGACCTCCTTCACCCGCAGGTACGGCTCGAAGTTTCCCTCCTGGAGCAGAACCCCCATGCGGGTCTTTTCCTGCCGGCCGACGCGGGCAATCCTGCGTCCGAAGAACTCGATCTCGCCAGAGTCGGGAGCGCGCAGCCCCTCGAGGATCTCCAGGGTCGTGGTCTTGCCCGCTCCGTTCGGCCCGAGGATGGTGAACACCGTCCCCTGCGGGACGGAGAACGAGATCCCGTCAACCGCGCGAACCTCGCCGTAGTGCTTGGTCAGCCCTTCAACGCGGAGGATGGAGTCAGTCTCCATTGTTGTGGTTGCTTTCGTTGGCATTGTGTTAATCTCCTTTTTCGGGGTTGATGATCGCCGCAATTATTTGATATGCCGGCATTTCAGGCTGTTTCAGTCCCATGTTAATAAGTCGCAAAGCTTCCTCCGCGATCCATCGATAGTGGCGCGGCTCACCCGACTCCTTGAGAAGCTTATACGCGGCATCGCTAAAGGTCATTGGTTCAGGCATTTCGTTGCCTCCTCGACTATCCGGATTTCCTCGTCGGTTAGGCCATAGAGCTCGTAGACGAGTTGGTCGATCTGTTTGTCCGTCGCGTCGATCTGGCGCTACGACCTATCTATGTGATTATAGCGCGATTGGACAGCTATTGAAGCGGCGGCTGATTTCGTGGGGCTGGACTGCTCCATCAGCAGCATCACCCCGAGCCACACCGCTAAGGCGGAAAAACCTAAAACCCATCTTCTACAGTTCCTCCAGGTGGCATGGCCGCAAATGCCCTTGTGAAGGGATCCCATTCCTGAATTCTCGCAA
>JAGGSO010000083.1 GCA_021159055.1 Candidatus Bipolaricaulota bacterium
AGATGTTCGCGACGCACAATCAATTATTCGCCAACAACGACAACGGCCGCAGCGGTCTCGCGACCGAAGTGCTGTTTAACGGTGACTTCGGGCAGATGGTGTTAGAGACCTGGACCAAACTAGCCAAGGAAGGGATCTTCATCTACGGTGGTCCTGAATACTCGGCGAATACCGCATTCAAATCCGGCCAGCTGGCGATGCTCCTCCAGTCAACCTCATCCTTGGCAGGAATCGAAAAGGGATCACAGTTCCCGGTCGGGACCAGCTTCCTCCCTCGCTTTGAGGGCTATCCGATGGGTAACTCGGTCATTGGCGGTGGAAGCCTATGGGTGACCAAGGGGCAGAGCAAGGAAGAGCTGCGGGCCGTCTGGGAATTCCTGAAGTATCTCGGCCAGACCGACATCGCCATCCAGTGGCACAAGGGCACGGGGTATTTCCCGACGATGAACTCCGCGGTTAAAGCACTGCTTGACGAAGGTTGGTTCAGCAAGGATCAGAACTTCTTGACGGCGTTCCTTCAGATCCTTTCCGGGCGGCGCGACACCGCGGCGGTGCGGGGCGTCCGGCTCGGGCCGTTCGTCGAGATCCGCGAGATCGAGCGCGCGGCGATTGAGAAAGCCGTATCGGGAGTGATGACCCCCAAGGCGGCACTGGATGAGGCAGCGCAGAAGGCGAATCAGCTTCTTCAGGATTACGCCCAACTGCACAAGTAAGGAAGCTTAGCGGGATGCGGAGGGATCACAGTGATCCCTCCGCACCTTATGGATCCATCCATCAAGGAGTAAGATATATGCCGGAAGATAGGTTCCCTGGACATCGATTCCTGCCGTATCTTCTTATCTTGCCGTCGGTGGCGGTCATCATTACTTTCTTGATCGTTCCGTTCATCCAGAGCGTGCAGGAATCTTTTTATACCTCGACGGCGTTCGGTACAAAGACGATATTTGTCGGGTTTCGCAACTACGCGCGACTGTTCGCTTCCCCCGATTATCGACAAAGCATCATCACAACGTTGATTTTCGCCAGCTTCGTAATTGTAGTCGGCCTTTCTGTATCGCTCGCTATCGCTTATCTGCTGAATCAGAAGATCAAAGGGCGGGGATTCTATCAAGTCGCACTTATCTGGACGTACGCCCTCTCCCCTGCGGTTGCAGGCACCATCTGGGCCTTGATGTTCGCCCCAGCGACAGGAATCGTTCCGTACATAGTGAATCGACTCACCGGTGGATATGTCCTTAACTGGATGACCAACGGGCAGCTAGCCCTGTTCGTGGTCTCCGCGGCCGCGACCTGGAAGATGCTGGGGTACAATATTGTTTTCTTCCTCGCCGGACTGCAGAACGTCCCGGGCGAGCTGCTAGAGGCGGCGCGGGTCGACGGGGCAGGGGGATGGCGAACGTTCTGGAAGATAACCTTCCCCATGCTCTCCCCAACCACTACCTTCCTCCTGTTCGTCAATATGCTATATTCCGTATTCCAGGTGTTCGGACTAATCGATATCATGACCCGTGGGGGACCGGGAAATGCAACGAACATACTTGTGTACAACCTATATCGCGATGCGTTCATTCATCTCGATTCTGGATCGGCGTCAGCCCAGTCGTTCATCATCTTTATCGTGATATCGATAGCGGCAGTCGTTCAGCTGCGGGTGGCCACGCGCAAGGCCGTGTACGCTCGGTGAGGTGAGACAATGATCACAAGGACAAGAACGAAACTCCTGATTCACGCGATCCTCATCATCTTGGTGGCAGTGATCGCGTTTCCGGTCATCTATGCCCTGATTACCAGCACCCTTACGTTCCAACAGGCGTATTCTTACCCGCCTCGTCTCATTCCCGGGACTCATCTCTGGCAGAACATCGTCGAGGCGTGGCATCGGGCCAACTTCGGAAGACTGTTCTTCAACAGTACTTTGATCTCGTTAGTTGTATCGTTTGTCAAGATAGTCCTATCGCTGTTAGCGGCATTTGCCTACACGCACTTTCGTTTCCGTGGACGTTCCATCCTCTTTCCGATGACCATGGTCACGCAGATGCTTCCGCTCCCGGTGCGAATCCTACCGACGTATCAGCTGATGGCATCGTTTCACTGGATCAACTCCTACTATGCGCTGATGTTCCCGTTCTTCGCCAGCACTACTGGGATCCTCCTGTTCCGCCAGTTCTTCATGACCGTGCCCCGCGACCTGTCCGACGCCGCCCGGGTAGATGGAACAAGCCCGATGAGATATTTCTTGCAGATCCTCGTTCCGATCTCGAAGACGAACATCGCTGCTCTGTTCGTGATCGAGTTCATCTTCATTTGGAGCCAGTACCTGTGGCCGCTGATCGTCACCACCACAGCTGATATGCGCGTCGTGCAGATCGGACTGAAGATGCTGTTGGCAAGCGAGCAGATCGCTCCCGAATGGAACGTAATTATGGCAGGAACGATCATCGCTATGCTCCCCCCGCTCGTCGTTCTCATCCTGTTCCGGAAGAGCTTTGCCGAGGGGATAGCCATGCAATCGGAGAAATAGATGGGAGCATTGATAGGGTATCTGCTCGATCTCGACGGAACGGTATATCTGGGAGAGCGGCTGATCCCGGGCGTCGATCGGGCAATCGCCGAGCTGCGAGCCCGCGGGCGGAGGATCGTCTTTCTCTCCAATAAACCGCTCCAATCCCGCACCGACTACGCCGAAAAACTGACCCGTCTCGGGATCCCCACGACGGAGGATGAGGTGATCAACTCCTCCTACGTCCTCGCCCGCTACCTCGGGAAACGCGCTCCCGGCGCGACGGTGTACGCAATCGGAGAGCCTCCCCTCATCGCCGAGCTTGAGGCCGCTGGGTTCGCCATCTCCGAGGATCCGAAGAAGATCGAGTACGTGATCGCCGCGTTCGACCGCACGTTCGACTACCACAAGCTGAACATCGCGTTCCAAGCACTGCGCCGCGGTGCTCATTTCGTCGCCACCAACCCGGACCGCACCTGCCCGGTCGACGGGGGCGAGATCCCGGACGCAGCCGGGGTGATCGCGGCCCTCGAGGCGACAACCGGGAGGAAGGTGGAGGAGATCGTGGGTAAGCCGTCCCGCCACACGGTGGCAGTGGCGCTGGAGCGGCTCGGGCTCCCGGCGGAGGAATGCGCTATGGTCGGGGATCGGCTCGAGACGGACGTAGTGATGGGAAAGCAGGCCGGCCTCACCGCGATCCTCACCCTCACCGGGGTGACCACGCCGGATGCTGTCTCTGAAGCACCTGTGCCGCCGGACTACGTGATCGAGAGCGTCGCCGCACTCCCGGAGTTGGATGCCCGACTGCAAGGATGACCAGCAGATGGTTGCGAAGGCGGCGGCTTTCGATACAATTTTAGCAAGCAAGTGAAATAAATCGAAAGGAGATCGCAAGTGGAGTACGTGGGGGCAATCGACCTGGGGACAACCGGAGTGCGGTTTGTGGTGTTCGACCGGCATGGCAATCCGGTTGGGGCGGCGTACCACGAGCTTACCCTGAGATTTCCCCGACCCGGCTGGGTGGAGCAGGACCCGCTCGAACTGCTCGACCGTACGATTGCAGTAATGCGGGAAGGACTGTCCCAGGCCGGGATCACCGCCTCCGAGCTCGTCGGAATCGGAATCACCAATCAGCGCGAGACTGCGATCGCGTGGGATGCGAACACCGGCACGCCGGTTCATCCGGCGATCGTGTGGCAGGACCGCCGCACCGCGGCCCGTTGCGCCGAGATCGGTGGTGAAGAATGGATCACGGTCCGCACCGGACTCCCGCTCGATCCCTACTTTTCCGCGACGAAGCTGGAATGGCTGTTCGCCCACCGGCCCGAGCTCCGGGCCCGCGCGGAGGCGGGGGAGGTATTGGTCGGCACTCCCGATTCCTGGCTGATCTGGAACCTGACCGGGGTTCATGCAACGGATACAACGAACGCCTCCCGTACCCTCCTGTTCGACATCAGGGAGCTGGCCTGGAGCGAAGATCTCTGTCGATTCTTTTCGATCCCTTCTGCATGCCTTCCCCAGGTCCGTCCGAGCGTCTCCACCTTCGGGCGGTTGAAGCCGGGGATCATCGGCCCGGAGGTCCCGATCGCTGGGGTCCTCGGGGATCAGCAGGCGGCCCTGTTCGGCCAGCGCGGGTTCGACCAGGGGATGGGGAAGGTCACCTGGGGGACGGGCGCGTTCCTCCTCGCGAATACGGGGGAAACCCCGGTGCGGAGCACGCATGGGCTCATCACCACGATCGCCTACACCACCCCGGATGCGGTCGCCTACGCCCTGGAGGGATCAGCGTTCGTCGCTGGGGCAGCGGTGCAGTGGCTGCGGGACGGGCTTGGGCTGATCGCCACCGCCGCCGAGACCGAGTCCCTCGCCCGGTCCGTCGATTCGACCGGTGGGGTGTATCTCGTCCCGGCGTTCGCCGGGCTCGGGGCACCGCACTGGGACCCGCACGCGCGGGGAACGATCGTCGGGCTCACCCGCGGCACGACTCGAGCCCATCTCGTACGGGCGGCGCTCGAGGGGATCGCCTACGAGACGTGCGACCTCGTGCGGGCAATGGAACGAGATATTGGATCGCAGCTCGCTGAGCTGCGGGTAGATGGCGGAGCAGCGCGTAACAACTTCCTTTGCCAATTCCAATCCGACGTCCTTGGAATCCCGGTCGTACGACCCGCGTATCTGGAGACGACCGCGCGCGGGGCGGCGTTCGCCGCCGGGCTCGCCCGCGGGTACTGGGAGCGGTTCGAATCCCTACAGGGGCTTACAGGGGAGGAGGAACAATTCTCCCCGCGGATGGACAATGCAACGCGAGGACAGCTCCTCGCAGGATGGGCGCGGGCGGTTGATCGCGCGAAAGGATGGGCAAAATGAGAATTGGGGTGATCGGGGCCGGAGTCGTCGGAGCGCTCATCGCCCGCGAGCTCTGCCGGTACGACGTTGAGGTGCACCTCTTCGAGCGGGAGGCAGACGTTGCGTTCGGGGTGAGCAAGGCGAACTCCGGGGTGATCCACGGCTGCTTCCACGAACAGCCAGGGACCGCCCGCGCCCGGTTCTGCGTCGAGGGGAACGCGATGTACGCCACCCTTGCCCAGGAGCTCGACTTCCCGTTTCTGCGCATCGGTGCGCATGTAGTTGCGTTTGACGCCGACGACGTGGCGACCCTGAAGCGCCTCAAGGAACAGGGGGAGCAGATCGGGGTTCCGGACTTGGCGATCATCTCCGGGGAGGAACTGCGCGCCCGCGAACCGTACGTTAGTCCAGATGCCCAGGCCGCGCTGTGGTCCCCGACGGTGGGGATCGTCGAGCCGTGGGATGTGGCGATCGCCGCGGTGGAGAACGCGCGTGACAACGGGTTGAACCTGCATCTGGGGACCGAGGTGACCGGGATCGTGCTGGACGGGGAGCGGGTCACTGGGGTGCAGACCTCCCAGGGTGACTACCGACTCGATGCGGTGGTGAACGCCGCCGGGCTGTACGCTGACCGGGTGGCGCGGATGGCCGGAGTCGACCGGCCGGTCCTCCACCCCCGCCGCGGGGAGTACCTCCTCCTGGACAAGCAGGCCGGTAAAATGGCGAACTCCGTTCTGTTCCCTGCTCCGACGAACAACTCCAAGGGGATCCTTGTCCTTCCCACGGTCGACGGCAACATCCTCCTCGGCCCGACCGCCGATGACCTGCCCGAACTGACTCCGGATGCGATCGCCACATCCCCGACCGGGCTCGCCGCGGCAGTCGCCGGGGCAAAACGCCTCGTCCCTGCAGTCGATCCCCGTCTGACGATCAAGACGTTCGCCGGGGTGCGACCCGAGCCGGCCGGAGGTGAGTTCGTGATCGGCCCGACCGAGGTATCCGGCTTCTACCAGGCAGCGGGGATGCGCTCCCCTGGCCTGACCGCTGCCCCGGCGGTGGCGCATCACCTCGTCGAGGAGATCGCGGCCGCGTTTGCGCTCGGACGGAACGAGGCGTTCGACCCGGTACGCCACGGTCTTCCGCGGTTCTCAGCGCTCTCCCCGCGTGACCGCGCCGCCCTGATCGAGAAGGACCCAAGCTACGGGAGAATCGTCTGTCGCTGCAACGAGGTCACCGAAGGGGAGATCGTCGCTGCGATCCGCCGCGGTGCGCGGACGGTGGACGGGATCAAGTTCCGCACCCGGGCCGGGTTCGGCCGCTGCCAGGGGGGATTCTGCACCGCGCGCATCCTCTCCATCCTGGCCCGCGAGCTCGGGGTCAGGCCCGAGGATGTAACAGCGCGAGGAAGAGGGGACAGCATCGTGGTGGGGAGGGTGAGGCCATGACCACGTATCGGACCGACGTGTTGGTGATCGGAGGTGGGGCGGCCGGGCTCGCCGCCGCGACCGCTGCCGCCTCTTCCGGGCGGGAGACCCTCTTGATCGAACGGGAGGACTCCCCGGGAGGGGTACTCGAACAGTGCATCCATCCGGGGTTTGGAGTGCACCGTTACAAAGAAGAGCTCACCGGCCCGGAGTTCGCCGCGCGGCTGGTCGGAGAGCTGGAGCGGAGCGGGGCGGAAGTCCTTTCCAAAAGGAGCGTCCTGTCCATCGACCCGAAGACTCGCGTCGTGGAGACGACCGGGCCGGAGGGGCTGCGGACGATCAAGCCACGGGCGGTGGTATTCACCACCGGAGCGCGGGAGCGACCGTTCGGGGCGTTGCGGATCCCGGGACCGCGGCCGGTCGGGGTGTTCACCGCCGGGCTCGCCCAGAAGCTCGTCAATCTGTACAACCTCCTCCCCGGGCGGAGGGCCCTCATCCTCGGCTCCGGGGACATCGGCCTGATCATGGCGCGTCGGCTCCACTTGGAGGGGGTAGAGGTGGTCGGGGTGCTGGAGCTCAAGCCGTTCCCGGGCGGGCTCACTCGAAACGTCGTCCAGTGCCTCGATGACTTTGGAATCCCGCTTCACCTCTCCCACACCGTCACCGCAGTGCACGGGACGACCCGGCTCACCGGGGTAACCGCGGCCGCAGTCGACGGGGACGGTCGTCCGATCCCGGGGACGGGCCGGGAGTTCGAGGTGGACACGCTGATCCTCTCCGTCGGCCTGATCCCGGAGGCGGAGCTGGTTTCACCGTTCGTCGGGCTCGACCCGATCAACCGCGGCCCGCGCGTCGACTCCCGATGGCGGACCGAGGCTCCATGGCTGTTCGCCGCGGGAAACAGCGTAGCGGTATTCGACCTTGTTGACGCAGTCGCCGCCGCCGGGGCCGAGGCAGGGCGGTTTGCCGCCCGGTTCGCTGCCGGCGAAGACGAGGAGGGGCGAATAGTCCCACTCGTACGTGGGGAGAACGTCCTCCACCTTGTCCCCACCGCGCTCGATTCGAGCATCCCCACGGTCATTCGCCTCCGCGTTCCCCGACCGATGGAGCGTGCCCAGGTGCGGCTCGGCGGGGGGATCGTCTCCCGCCGGTTCGTCGGGGTTCGTCCGGCCGAGATGGTGGAGGTACGGCTCTCCGCCGAAGCGGTGGAAGCCCTCGCCAAACTAGCGGAGGTGAAGGTGGAGGTGATCGAGGGATGAAGGAGATCCATCTCACCTGCATATCCTGCCCCATCGGCTGTGCGCTCACTGTGCGGATGGACGGGGACAAGGTTGTGGAGATCACCGGGAACAGATGCCCGCGGGGCGAGGCGTACGCCCGCCAGGAAGTGACTGCCCCACAGCGGACGATCGCCACGAGCGTCAAGGTGGAGGGGGGAGTCCTTCCTCTCGTCTCGGTCAAGACCGACAAACCGATTCCCAAGTCCCTCATCCCGCAACTGATGGAGCTCGTTAAATCCCTCTCCGTCGCGGCCCCGGTGAAGATAGGACAGGTCCTTGTCCCCAATATCCTCGGCACCCCGGCGAACCTGGTTGCCACCAAAACGGTGGGAAGGGATTAGCACCCCGTGGCGGATTGTTCGGACATCCAGAACAGATTAAATCGGGATTAATCGGAGTCGCGATTAACGGGTTCATCACCTGTCGCATCCCCAGATCCGACGTCTTTATCGAGGACACATCTCGGAGGTCTATTCGGAGCGAAAAAAGAGCTTGTCAGCCGCTGATTTTGGATTCCTCGATAAAAAGTTGTATAATGCAATTTGTACATCTTGAATGGGG
>JAGGSO010000084.1 GCA_021159055.1 Candidatus Bipolaricaulota bacterium
TAGAAACCGACGTAGAGAAAAACAAGCGCGACATCAGGGAGATCAAGACCAAACTTGCGATGCCGTAATCTCAGACGTTGTCCACAAAAAAACAACCGTTCGGAGCGGCGGGCCCTATCTCCGCCGGAGGTGTTCACAAAGCTGCGAGCGCGAAATCACCCTCCCGGCGTCGACGGAGGCGTCGCAGACAAGCTGCGCCGCTCGTATACTGGTAGTGATGGAATACAAGGCAGGGCGGTCAGTGGCCGGCCCCGTATACTTGGGTGAGGACCCTTTGAGGTTGGCTCGCTGCGCCGCTTGTGGGTCTCTACAGACGCCACATACTGTAACAAGAACAACCTGCGGGGCCGTGCCACGGATCAGCTTGATGTAGGCCTCTTTGGCGCTACGTATCTAGCCGCGAGCTTGTAGACCGCCCTGCCTTGGACCATTCCTCACTGGGAACCCTCCCATTCTAGCACATTGGAGGCGATCGGTCATGTTCTACCTCGGTATCGACATCGGTAAGTTTAACCACGCTGCGGCATTGATGAATCAACAAGGAAAGGTCGTGGCTACTCTCCCTTCCTTTCCCAACACACGCAATGGATTCCAGAACCTGCTGGCACTAATCACAGCACATCTACCACCAACAGAAGAGCTTCGTGTCGGTATGGAGGCCACGGGTCCCTACTGGATCCCGTTGGCCGAATGGCTGAAGGCACACGGATGGATACCGGTCATCCTCAACCCGATCAAGACAGCGTCGTTGCGTAATTACGGGATACGCGGAGCAAAGACCGACAATATCGACAGCGTTCTCATCGCCAACACCCTGCGCATCGAGGGGGAACAACCACAACCGGCCTCTCCTAAGCTCAGTGACGAACTGCGTCACTTCACCCGGCTGCGCGCGGATATGGTCAAGGATCGCCCCCGTATCGGGTTAAGGGTGACTTCCATTTTGGATCGCCTGTTCCCTGAGCTGCTCTCTTCCTTCTCCAAGGCCCTCTCTCCCTCTTGCCTAGCTCTGCTCTGTGAAGCTCCTACACCAAGCAAAGTTCTTGCCCTAGGTGAGGAGAAACTAGCCACTCTCCTCCGCAAGGCCAGTGGTGGCAATCTTAAAACAACACAGGCCAAGGAGATCATGGACAAAGCAACTCAGTCTGTTGGAGTTCCTTCTCAGGCAATGGAGGAGGTACTCGCTCTTCTTCTCGAACAGATCAACTTGATTAACTCTCAGCTAAAAGTGGTAGACCACCGTATTACACAGCTGTACGAGCAAGCTGGCGTCTACTTCACCAGCATTGGTGGAGTAGGAACCCTCAGTGCGGCCACCATTCTGGCAGAGTATGGGAGCGTAACTAAGTTTACCCAGCCCAAGCAGATGGTCGCCTTTGCCGGTATTGATCCCAAGCTACGCAACTCCGGCCAGCATCAAGGACAGGTGCACATATCCAAGCGCGGCCCTCATTACCTACGGCGGGCATTGTACTTAGCCTGTCAAGGGGTGGTTCGCAACGACGACTACTTTCATTCCATCTATCAGCGTCATCGTGACAAGGGCAAGTCTCACAAGGAGGCGATCATTGCGGTCATGAATCGGTTTATTCACGTTCTCTACGCCATGTGGAGGGATAACCGACCCTACTACCCCTTGACACAAGCATAGCTTGTTACATGTACAGCCGCTTCCTGCGGGAGGAAGCCAAGATCACCGGCGAAGACCGATTTAACGAGAGCGTCGCCGAGTTCCAGCGCATCGGCGATAAGTGGAAGGTGGTGGCGGAGATATTCAAAGGCGCTTCCGAAGCGGACGACCCGGCGGCGGCATTGCCGGAGATACAAGCCCCACTGCCGGAACTGGCCGACCTGGAAGAAGCCGCCTGGTCACGGCTGCGCAAGATAGTTCAGTGAAGATCTTTACCAGCCAGTCCGAAGTGGAAAGCGACAGGCTCCTTTTCTTCCTTTGCATGACATCAAGTTAGATTCCGATACCTCAGCGGCAAGCCCGTGCTCCTTTGGGTCGTTGTGCATTCGATTTGCGTGCTGGTTTTATGGAGCGTAAAATTTTTTATCAGCAAAACAGGTGTTTAAGGGGGGTGTGGGATGCGGTCTGTGAAGCTCTTCTTGGTTGGAGCGATAATCGCGGCGACCGTTGTCTCGGTCTGCGCGGCACCGGAGTTTTCGTGGAAGGCGGTCACCACCGACCATTACCGTCTGCTCTTCCCGGCCGGAGCAGGGAATCCTGACGGGATCGTCCGAGGCGTGGCGAGGATCGGGGATCAGACGATCGATCTCTGGGTGCCCGAAGGCCTCAAGGGAGCGATCCCGGTTTTGGATAAGACGAGTGTAGAAGGTCCCCCCGAAGTTGTTGAGGAATACCTTGCAAATTACAGGCCGTTACTTATCGCGATCTATCCTGATTGGGAAGCGTTAGGGTGGGATTTCCGCCCGCAATTCGGTGTTTTCGGCCTGCTCGCCAACACTTCTTCCATGTCAAATTGCATTTCCCGGATGGTCCACCGCCCGAAGGAGTTTCTAAACGAGAGTGACCATCCCGGTAAGATCTGGATGGATTGGGTTGTCGGTGTCTCCGGGACCGGTGACGACGATTGGAAAGGAGCGCTTGTCCACGAACTGACCCACTACGTGCAGCTTGAGATGGCATTGAAGACGATCGAGCCCCCCTCTGAAGCGGAAGAGCCTTCCCCGGAGAATATCAAAATCTCCCCGGGCCTGGACACCACCCTGTGGATAGAGGGAACGGCGACTTGGGCGGAGCATGCGCTCGGGTACGCGGATGCTCAGGAAGATCTGTGTCCCGCTGCAGCGGCGATCTACCTCAAGAACGGAGGTAGCCTGGAAAAAGTTCCCATGCTGTTGCGCTACGACGTCGGCTACACCCTCGTAGAAGCCCTTGCCAAACTCATTCCTCCCACACAGATCTCCGTTTTGCTCGCCCCGATCTATCTTCCCATCCGCGAGGTGGATTTCAACGAGCGGTTTTCCCGCTTCACCGGGGAGATGTGGAGGGACTTCCTGCGCAAGTGGGAGGAGGAACTGAGCTCGATCGAGATAACCCAGGGAGACCGGGTGTACTACGAGTTCATCAGGCGGGGTTATCCCGTACGGTTCAGGTTCCTTTCCCCGCTTCTCACCGCGGCGCAGAGGGATGAATTCCTTGGGATCTGGGATCGAGTGACGGCAGGGCACGGGACTCCGGCGGACCTCGACTGCCTGGAAGGGCTCTTTTCCTCCCTCACTGCGGAGCCGACGGACGAGTTGCTCGAAGCGCTCTACCCGCGGGAGGAGGGGCTGAGTCACTGGACCTACGCCGAGTACGGAGCGCAAGCGCAGGCGGACGTGGCGCGGCTGTCGATCCTGCGGATCGGGCAGAAGGCCGAGTACATCCGGGAGTTCGTGCGAATAGTCAACACGTACTTCGTTTCCAAGAGTGCACCTGTGGTGCTGCCGTGATGCCGTGTTTAGTCTTTTCTCATCGAAAGATGAGCATGAGCGCATGAGCCGTTAGGACAAGATACCCGGTAACGAAAGCCCTTGCCCTTCTCCTCCTGCCTTAGCGCTTTCCGTGCTACTGCGTCATTGACGTGATAACTACCTTATCCCCGTTGAGATCGCCTCTCCGGTGTACTTAGTGGGAAACGAGTGCCGTTTGTAGGGTCGCACCCGTACATGACCGCTACGGCGAAACAGGGTAATGAACCTTGTCAATTGTGAGTTAGAGATTCCTGTTATCTTGCACCTGTAACGTCTACGCTTGATCCAGGCATGGCTCTCTTCCTGTGAGCGTCCCTTGAACGTCAGCACATTGCTCGAAGCGAGAAGTGCCTTCAGTTCTCCAATATTCATTACGCGTTTGTCCGTCATCATCAGAATCATGCCTCCTATGATGTGACCCACGCGCTTGAGTTGCCAGCGATTCCTCACGTTTATCTCGCATGAGATTCACCACCTCGCTTCATGCTCATCTTGTATGAGACAACTCTGGGACTTGACAGCGAGGTGCGACGCCGGTATGATGTAAAACGTTTACGGTAAACGATTACGGTTGCTGTATCGGGAGGACGGATGGCGACGATACGGGATGTGGCGCGTGCAGCTGGGGTCTCGGTGGCGACAGTATCGCACGTGATCAACGGGACACGCCCGGTAGCACCGGAGACGGCGGCGCGGGTGCGGCGGACGATGAAGGCACTCGATTACCATCCCAACGCTGTCGCCCAGTCGCTCCGCACCCGGAAGACGCATGCAATCGGGGCGGTCGTCTCAGACATCACCAATCCGTTTTTCGCTACTCTGGTGCGCGGAGCGGAGGACGCCGCGATCGAGGCCGGTTACTCTCTGATCGTGTGTAACAGCGACGAATCCCCGGAGAAGGAGGATCGCTACGTCCGCCTGCTGCGACGCCGGCGAATGGATGGACTCCTCATCTCCCCGGTTGGTGACGGATCGAGCAAGGCAGTCCGAGAGCTCCCGGAGTGGAAGGTTCCGTTCGTGTTCATCGACCGCCGTGCTGCGGGGATCGATGCCGATGCCGTTCTCTCCGACAACGTTGACGGCGCCTATCAGGCGACCAAACACCTGATCGAACGAGGACACCAGCGGATCGGAATCATCCTCGGGATAAAGGGAGCAACCACGACCGAAGAGCGGCTTGTCGGGTACCGTAAGGCGCTTGAAGAAGCGAGGATCCCGGTCAGGGAAGAGCTTATCGCCTACGGCGGGTACCGCACGATCGGGGGGATGGAATGGACAGAGCGGTTTCTCGCCGCTCCTGCCCCGCCTACAGCGATCTTCAGCACTAACAACCTGATGACCGTTGGGGTGCTGAAGGCCCTTGCCCGCCACAGGATAAGGATACCGAACGAGATGGCGGTGATAAGCTTCGACGACCTTGACCTGGGGGAGCTCTTCCAACCACCACTCACCGCGATTACACAGAACCCTTATGAGATCGGAAAGGTAGCGATGAGAATCCTCCTGTCCCGCTTCGCGGGCGAGGAAGGACGTGAGGAGATTCGTGTCCCGGTCAAGCTCAATGTGCGGGGGTCGACATGAAGGATTTCAGCGGCGTGTGGGTGGCGATGGTCAGTCCGTGGAACAAGAAAAAACGGGAGCCGGATCATGTTGCCATCGAGGGATTGGTCACTCGATTATCCGATACCGGGATCGCGGGGCTGTTCATCCTCGGTACGACCGGAGAGGGGACGCTCCTTTCTCCGGAGGATAGGAAGAGGTTTGCCGAGTCGGTGGTGACGCGCGCCGGAAGACTGCCAGTAATTGTACACACCGGGCATGACCGGACGGAGGTCGCCTATGACCTATCGCGACATGCGGCGAAGATCGGAGCGGCGGGGGTCGCGGCAGCCCCTCCGTGCCGCTATCGCTTCACCTCAGAAGAACTGCAGGCCCACTATCTAGAAATTGCTTCCGCTGCTGGTGACCTTCCGTTTTTCCTTTACGACATCCCAGCGACTACCGGAAATCCGTTGAGCGCTTCCTTGCTTACCGGCCTACGCACGGCCGCTGCTAACGTCGTCGGGGCCAAGATCAGCCGCGGGGACTGGGAGGCATGGGAGGGCTATCTCGATGTGGCAGAGGAGTTTACCCTTCTCGTTGGCAAGGACGAGATGGGATTTCCCCTCCTTCTGCTGGGTGGAAGTGGACTTGTTTCAAGCTGTGCCAATATTTTCCCCGAGCTCTACGTCGCCCTCTACCATGCAGCGATGAACGGAGATATCGCGCTTGGAAGGAAGATTCAAGAGTTGATAACTGAGCTGTGCCGCGTCACCCGCCGCGGGCACGTTCCGACGATCAAGCGGGCGCTTTCCATCATGGGACAGGAAGTGGGGGATCCGCTTCCTCCGCTCCGTCCGCTCCCGCCCGCGGAAAACTCCGGCCTTTCCGCGCAGCTTACAGCAATTCAGACCAAAGCGGCACAGTGGGTAGAGAAAGGGGGGTGATAGCAAGGAGCAGAACCAATCGGCGGAGAGAAGTACTAAGACAAAAAGGGAGGTGCAGTTAGATTATGCATAAGACTTGGAAACTTGCGATTCTGTTGGTAGGACTACTGTTTGTAGTGGGGTTGCAGACGTTCGCTGCCCAGCCGATCAAGATCGTGTTCAACACCCTGTTCCACGAGGCCGACGCCAAAGCGATGGAACAGATCATCAACCAATTCAACGCCGAGCACACCGACATCCAGGTGGAGCTCACCCAGGGTGGGTGGACGGATTACTACGCCCAGCTGCGTCTGTCGGTGATCGCCGGGAACCCGCCGCAGATCGGAATCTGCCACACCAACAAGCTCGTGGAGATGGCCGATTACCTCACCCCGCTCGATGCTTCCCCGGTGGGGAACATCCTCCAGATGGCGGGATTCGTCCCGGATAACTACGTCTCCGCCAACTGGAATGCGGGCGAATTGAACGGGCATCACTATCTGATCCCGCTCGATACCCATGGCTGGGGGATTTGGTACAACAAGGACATCTTCAAGGCAGCCGGGCTTGATCCGGACAATCCTCCGCAGACGCTGGCCGATTTCATGACCGCCTGCGATAAGATCAAGGCAGCCGGATATTACGCGTTCCATCCTGGTGAGGATGCCGCCCCGCGCAAGCTCCGCCGCGCGTGGTACGTATTCTATTGGCAGATGGGAGGCCAGCTGTTCGACAAGGATTACACCCACGCCACGTTCAACAACCCGAAGGGGCTCTTGGCGTTGCAGTTCCTCGTCGACATCTTCAACGACTTTGGCTGGGACGAGCCTGGGAGCAACGGCTACGACCAGTTCGCTGCCGGGAAGCTGGGGATGTTGATCGCCGGTAACTGGTACTACGGGACTGCGAAGGCGAGCGGGGTAAACTGGGGCTACATGAAGATGCCGAGCTTCTTCGGCACTCCCTATACCTGGGGGAACAGCCACCAGATCGTGATCCCGGTCCAGCCGAAGGGAACCTCCAAGGAAGTCTACATGGCCGCCGCTGAGGTGATCAAGTACGTCTCGGAGCACTCCCACATCTGGACGATGTACGGCGGGCACATCACTGCCTACAAGCCTGAGGCGAAGAACCCTGAGCTTCTTGCATCCGATTACTGGAGCAAGTCCGGCAAGTGGTTGAACGAGATGGCTCAGGCAGGACTGGTCCACTTCCCGATCAACAACCCGCACGGCTCGGAGCTGGAGCATGCCATCCAGGCCCAGATCGAGCTCGCGGTGAACGGGAAGATCACCCCGCAGGAGGCGCTCGCCAACGCGGAGAAAGAGTGCAACAAGATCCTTCAAGGGAAATAAGGAGCGAGGCGGGCGGGGGCCGTGTAGCTCCCGCCCTTTCTTACAATGCGCAAAAGAATCGGCGAATTTCTATATCGGCACCAGGGGCTGGAGGGGATCCTGTACGTCCTTCCGTTCGTCAGTTTGTGGGCGGTCTTCCTCGCCTGGCCGGTCGGATACGGGATCTACATCAGTCTGTTCGATTGGAACCCGATGCGCGGCTCGAAGTTCGTCGGGCTGGCGAACTACATTACTCTGTTCCATGAGCCGCGGTTCTGGAACGCGTTCGGGAACACGTTTAAGTTTGCCGGGATGACGATCCCGCTCATCATTGGACTTGGGTTCGCGTTCGCACTCATGGTATGGGGATGGGGGCGGACCCGACGGGGGACAACTGCAGTTCAAGCGATATTGTTCTTCCCGTACCTGCTCACCGTTTCCATCGTGGCCATCGTCTGGAAGTGGCTTCTCGACCGCGACT
This sequence comes from Candidatus Bipolaricaulota bacterium, assembly GCA_021159055.1. Taxonomy (NCBI): domain Bacteria; phylum Candidatus Bipolaricaulota; species Candidatus Bipolaricaulota bacterium. The sequence continues at coordinate 7,761 of JAGGSO010000084.1, forward strand.
TTGGGTTGGTACAGCACACCCTCACCTCGTTGATCCCGTCTGCTCCGGTCTTCCTCACCAGCACGACGTGGGCCCTGCCGGCGATCGCGCTCGCCACTGCATGGTGGCTGGCGGGCTACCGAATGGTAGTGCTGCAGGCCGGGTTGGAGGAGATCCCCCAGGACCTGTTCGAGGCGGCGGCGATCGATGGTGCGCGGCCGCGGCACCAGTTCTTCCACATCATCCTCCCCTTGATCAAGCCGTCCCTGTTGTTCGCGCTGGTGCTGACGATCATCTCGGCATTCCGCACCTTCGGCCAGGTCCTATTGATGACCGACGGCGGGCCGGGCCGCTCGACTGAGGTGCTGGCCCTCTACCTGTACCGGGTCGGATTCGATTACTTCCAGGTGGGAAAGGCCGCGGCAGCCGGGGTCATTCTCCTGTTTATGATCCTGCTGTTGACGCTGATCGGGGTGAAGTTCCTCGGGCTTAAGTCGGAGTTGCAATGAAGGCGTGGCGGATCATTAAGAGGTATCTTCCGTACGTAATCATGTACGGGATCGCGTTTCTGTGGATTATCCCGATCCTGTGGATGGCGGACACCGCGTTCAAGCCGCGTCCTGAGATCCTGACCATTCCGCCTTCCTGGATCCCGTCCCACTTCACGGTGGAGAACATACAGCGCTTGTTCGCTCAGTGGCCGTTCGGGCGCTGGGTGCTGAACAGTGTCATCGTTTCAAGTTTCGTCACGCTCGGGTCCCTCATTGTCTCGACGTTGGCCGCGTTTTCGTTCGCACGGCTCCACTGGCGAGGAAGGGACACGCTGTTCATGATCCTGCTCGTCTTCATGCTCCTCCCCTGGCAGGTAAACGTGATTCCGCTCTTCTTCACGATGACCAAGTTCGGGTTCCTCAATACCTACCAAGGAGTGGCCCTGCCGATGATCGCGATGCCGATCGGGGTGTTTCTCCTGCGCCAGTTCTTCATCAACATTCCTAAGGAGCTTGAGGACGCAGCCCGGATCGACGGGTGCTCCAGCTTCGGAGTGCTGACGCGGGTGATCATCCCCGTCTCCAAGCCGGTGTTCGCTGCGTTCGGGGTGTACATGTTCAACTTTGCGTGGAACGAGTTCTTCTGGTCGATGATCGTGCTGCGCAAATCCCAGATGGTGACGCTCCCGGTCGGGCTGAAGCTCCTGCAGGGGGCGTTCGAGATCGACTACGGGTTGATCCTCGCTGGCGCGTTCATGGCCTCTCTCCCCTCGCTATTCGTCTTCCTCCTGCTGCGTCGCCAGATCATCCGCGGGTTTACGTTGGCTGGGTCGGGGTCGAAGGGATGATGGAGCGCCGATTCTGCATCGAGCCGAGCCCGGAGTACCCGAGCATGCACGCCTCGAGCGTGTGCGAACTGGAGGACGGCGACCTTCTCGCGTGTTGTTACGCCGGGATGCGGGAGGGATCACCGGATTCGGTGGTGCTGGGAACGCGGTTCGATTCCCACAGGAAGCGGTGGGGCGCCCCCGCGGTGTGGGTGGACGTGCCGCGCCGTGCTCCGGCCAACCCCCGGGTGTTCCTCGGCCCGCGCTCCGGCGAGGTGTGGCTCGTCGTCGGGGTCAACTACGGGCGGTGGTGCAGCGGCGACACCTATCTCTTCTTCAAGCGGAGCCTCGATGGCGGCAGGAGCTGGACCGACCTCGAGCTCCTGGTGGAAACCAAGGGACTTCTGGGGAGGAACAAGCCGTTCCACGAGGACGGAGTGTGGATCCTCCCGGTCGAGTGGGAGCGGGCCTGGAGCGCCGCGTTCCTCCGCTCCACGGACGACGGGGAAACATGGGAGATCATCGGCGACCTCGGCCGCGCGGCCGGGGCCCACCTGATCCAGCCGACGGTGATCCGGCGAAGCAATGGAGCGCTCCTCGCTTACATGCGCAGCCAAGAGGGGTACATCTACCGGAGCAAGTCCCGCGATCTCGGTGAGACGTGGACCGTTCCGGTACCGACTTCACTTCCGAACAACAACAGCGGGATCGACATGGTCCGACTCCGTTCCGGCCTGTTGGCGCTGGTGCACAACCCGGTCGGCCTGCCCCCTGCCCCGCCGGGGCTCGATGAGCGCTGGCCGGCCCGGATGCCGGTTGGGTTCGACCGCTGGGGCCCGCGCAGTCCGCTGGTGGTCTCGTTCTCGCCCGACGATGGTGATACCTGGCCGTGGTCGGTCACCCTCGAGGAGGGGCCGGGGGAGTACAGCTACCCAGCGGTGATCCAGGGGCGGGACGGTACCCTGCACATCACCTATACTTATCGCCGGGCTGCCATCAGGCACGTTGAAATCACAGAGGCGGAGGTAGAGGCGATTTGCAGGGTGTCTTGACTATTTTCACGAAAGGAGGA
>JAGGSO010000085.1 GCA_021159055.1 Candidatus Bipolaricaulota bacterium
GGTCTACACCGAGCTTGTGCCCGCTCCCAACTGGACAGCCTGTCAGATCACTGTGGCAGGAGAACCGTTCTCGCTGACGCGAGGAGAGATCCTGGTTCATGAACGAACCCTCAATCTAAGGGACGGGATCCTGCACAGGCGAGTACGCTGGCGCAGTCCGAACGGGCACACAATCGAGCTTGTAAGTGAGCGATGGGCCTCCATGGACAATCCCCACCTCTCCGCCCTTCGCCTCCTCATCACTGCTTTGGATTTCGAAGGGGAGATAGGACTACAAGCCGAAATCAACGGGGTAGCAGAATCTCCGGGGATCATCCCGCCCACAGAGGTAGGACATTGCCACTGGACCTGGATAGAGGAGGGCCACCCCCATCCCCAACAGGCCTTTCTACACCTACAAACGAAGGGAAGCAAGACCGAAATCGGAGCCACAGCCCACGTAACTCTAGAATGGCCTCAGGAGGCTAAATACACTCCCTGTCCTTGCCTCCGCCAACCTGCGGTCACCACTCGTTTCACCCTGCAGAGAGGAGAGACCGCGGTGATCACCAAGCTCGTGAGCTTGTATACCTCCCACGACGTTCTTAACCCTGTTCAAGAGGCACTCAAGGAGATTAACGAAGCAGCGAAGGTTGAATACTCCTCCCTCCTTTCCACCCATCAGAAGAGGTGGGAGAAGCTCTGGGAGGACTGTGACGTGAAGATCGAAGGTGATGAGAAAGCTCAGCATGCGGTGCGTACGAACATTTATCACCTTCTTATTGCCGCACCCTATCACACTGAGTGGACAAGCATTCCCGCTAAGGCACTCACGGGCTTTGGGTACCGTGGACACATCTTCTGGGATACAGACGTGTTTATGCTCCCCTTCTTCGCGTTTACCCAACCGGAGGTGGCCCGTAACATCCTTCTTTATCGCTACCATACACTCCCCGGAGCGCGGGAAAAAGCCCAGCAGGCCGGCTATGCTGGTGCCATGTACCCCTGGGAGTCAGCGGAAAAAGGGCGAGAGGTAACACCTCGATGGGCTCTATCCGCGGATGGAACCCCAACCCGTATCCTGTGTGGGGACCTGGAACATCACATCACCGCGGATGTGGCCTACGGGCTCTGGAGTTACTGGCGAGCAACCGGGGATGAAGTATTCATGCGCGACTACGGAATTGAAATCCTCCTTGAGACGGCCGCATTTTGGGCAAGCCGTGCGGAGTACAACCCTTCTGAAAACCGCTACGAGATTCGAGATGTCATGGGCCCTGACGAATACCACGCGCGCGTGGACAATAACGCCTTTACCAACCGGATGGCTGTCTGGAACATCGAAACCGCTTTAACCGGACTCGATTGGCTGAAAAAGCGGTTTCCAGAAAAAGCTGCGGAGCTCACCAAACGTTTGGGACTAACCGAAGAGAAGATCGATCATTTCAAAGAGGTGGCCGTACGCATGTACGTTCCGCATGATTCAGCATCCGGCCTCATCGAGCAGTTTCCCGGCTTCTTCAAACTCAGGGATCCAGACCTAACTGCCATGCGCACGTCGAGGAAATCAGCACAGGCTCTACTTGGTGAGAAAGAAGTTCAACGCACGCAAATCATAAAACAGCCGGATGTCCTCATGCTTCTCTACCTCCTAAGAGATTCCTATAATGAGAGGATACTGCGCGCGAACTGGGATTATTATGAGCCGCGCACGGATCACGACTTCGGCTCATCCCTCGGGGGAGCGATCCATGCCGCCTTAGGGTGCGAGGTGGGAGAGACGGAACGAGCGTACCAGCACTTCATGCGTGCAGCGTTAGTAGACCTCGAGGATCTGCGGGGAAACACAGGAGACGGGATCCACGCCGCCTCGGCCGGTGGATTGTGGCAGGCACTAGTGTTCGGTTTTGCCGGCTTACGGCTCACCCCCGAGGGACCCATCGCCTACCCGCGGCTCCCGCGTCACTGGAAAAGGCTGCGGTTTTCACTGCGCTACCACGGACGACGGTTCATCTTTGACCTTACCCCGCAGACACAGGGGCCGGTAGTGCCCACGCCCATATAGGCCCCTTGTCCTTTACAAAAACGTAGAAGGAGAAAGCAAAGGGAGTATGATCAATAGTGCGAATATTGGATTAGGCTTTATCCGCTGGGAGCATACTACCTGGCGTTTTTCAGGCCATCATGTTGCACCTCGGGAACAATGGACGATAATTGGGAAGCTTGTGGCTTGGGTCGATCCTTGCTCCGAATGTGCCACTTTCACTGATTGCTGAAGGATCAAACTTTTAGAGGGAGGATTAATGCGAATTGAGGACTACGTAGAGATTACCGGTGCAGAGGCGATCGCCGCAATTTATGCCAAGGCACGGCCCCTCTACCGCCAACGCGTGCTGCACGTAAACGCCACCTATCATGGGGGAGGAGTCGCCGGAATGCTCCAGACGATCGTTCCGTTGATGAACGAGGTCGGACTCGATGCCGACTGGAGCCTCCTCTACGGGGAGCCGGCGCTCTTCGAGACGACAAAGAAACTGCACAACGGACTCCAGGGGGAGAAGGTCACCCTCGGCGAGGAGGCCCTCGCCCCTTATCTCCGGATAAACAAGGAGTTTGCCCGTTACACCCCGATCTTCCATGACATCGTCATTGTCCATGACCCCCAACCACTGCCGATGATCCGCTACCGCGACAAGGAAGGGCCGTGGGTGTGGCGCTGCCACATCGATATCTCCACCCCGAACGAGGAAGTGTGGAACCTGCTCAAACCGTATGTTCTCCGTTATGACGCGGTGGTCGTTTCATCCGAGTCGTTCAAGAAAGCCGATCTCCCGGTTAAGACCTATGTCATCCCCCCGGCGATCGATCCATTCTCCCCGATCAATCGTCCCCTGAGTCCGGCTGAGGTGGAGGCTAAACTCGCCGAATATGGAATCCCGCAAGACAAACCGCTCATCGTCCAAGTCTCCCGATTCGACAAGTGGAAGGACCCGTTGGGGGTGCTCGAGGTCTTCGCCCGCGTGAAGAAGGAGACGGACGCGCGGTTGGTGATGCTGGGGAACATGGCGAGCGACGACCCGGAGGGGCCAAGGATCTACCGCGAAGTGACGCAGAAGGCAAACGGGATAGCCGACGTCCATCTTATCACCAAGACCGATCCATTGCTGGTAAACGCACTGCAGCGGGCGGCGGCGGTGGTCCTTCAGCTGTCGCTCAAGGAGGGGTTTGGGCTCACTGTTTCCGAGGCGCTGTGGAAGGGGACCCCGGTCATCGCAAGCCGGGTCGGTGGAATCCCTCTTCAGATCGAAGACGGCAAAATGGGATTCCTAGTCGCCCCGACCGACTACCGCGCCGCCACCGACCGCATCCTGCAGATCTTGAGCAATCCCGATCTTGCGGTGAAACTCGGGGAAGCAGGACGTGAGCACGTGCGCGCCAAGTTCCTCATGCCGCGGCTTCTCACCGACTGGCTCGATCTCATCGGGCAGGTTATCCTTTCTTGACACATACAATCAAGCGCTTGGAATAAGGAGGGATAGTGCCTGAACTTAGACGTGGACCGATAACTGATCGTTGGGTGATCATCGCTCCGGAGCGGGCGAAGCGTCCATCCGACTATCATACTGAGGGGAACGATAAATCAGAACGCTCTCCGCACAACTGCCCGTTCTGTCCGGGGAACGAGGAGATGACTCCCCCGGAGATTCACCGCATAACAGGAGAAGACGGAAGCTGGCGGGTGCGGGTGGTGCCGAACAAGTTTCCTGCGATGCAGGACTACCCGGAACTCGGACGGACAGCCGTGAATGGGATCTACGATCGCATGAACGGGATCGGAACCCACGAGGTGGTGATCGAGACCCCTTCCCATGATCAGGAGATCCCCGACCTCCCGGTAGAACAGGTCAAGCTGATCGTCGATGCCTACGTCCTGCGGTTGCAGGAGCTCATGAAAAACGATTGGTATCGCTACGTTCTTCTGTTCAAGAACCACGGCAAACGGGCCGGTGCCTCGCTCTCCCATCCCCACTCCCAGATCATCGCCACCCCGGTCATCCCGCGTCAGGTACGCGACCGCCTCCAGACGGCGCGGGAATACTACGAGCGGAAGGAACGCTGTCTGTTCTGCGATGTGATGCTCATGGAGCTTAAGTCCGGGGAGCGGATCATCGAGGCGACGGACGAGTTCGTCGTCTTCACCCCATACGACTCGCGGTTTCCGTTCGAGCTGGTGATCTACCCGCGCAAACACGCGCACGAGTTCACCCAGATCTGCGAGGAGCAGCGGTGGGCGCTGGCCCGCATCCTCAAGCGGACCCTATTCCGGTTGAACCGTCTCTTGGGGGATCCTCCGTACAACCTGGTCCTGCACAACTCTCCCAACCCGATCCCGCGGCCGGGGAAGCCGGGGTACTGGGCGACGCTGCAGTACGATTACCACTGGCGGATTGCGATCATCCCCCGTCTCACCACGGTGGCCGGGTTCGAGTGGGGTACGGGACTGTACATCAACCCGATGCCGCCGGAGGACGCGGCCCGCTATCTGCGGGAGGTGGAGGTCCCGGAGGATTGAACGCCCGCTCCAACCGGCGCAGCGCTCGCAATTCCTCCGCCCGCCCCAGCTTAGCTTTCCGGATCGCACGGGCCATGATCCCGATCGACCGGTCGTACGTCTCCCGATCGACCGGATAAGGAGTTCCATCCTTCCCGCCGTGGGCGAAGCTGTACCGCGCCGGATCGGTGAAGCTCGGAGCAGCTCCGTAGACAAGCTCGGCGATCAGGGAGAGAGCGCGAATCGTCTTCGCCCCCACCCCCGGGGTGGTGAGGAGCTCCTCGAATCCATGCGGTTGGGCGGTGTAGGTCTTCAGGAAGATGCGGGAAAGACGTTTCGGATCGATATCAGAGAGCATCACCGCGTGCCGGCGGGGAAGCTCGATCCGCTTCAGCCTATCGAGTTCTTCCACGAGCCTGATCGGCCTCTCCCGCGCGATCTCCACACTCGCCTCCCGCGCACTCGCGCTCTCCCGTGCCACGAGGTTCAAGCTTGGGGCGCGGGCGTCGCAGCAGATCGCGGTGTGCGGCTCGCACACGAAATCGGACACACGTGCCGATAACCAGTGGTAGCGGCGGGCCATGCGCGTCACTTCGTTCATCCCCTGCTGCACCACCGCCCAGTTACCATCCCGATCGAAGAAGAAGGCGTGGTGATAGATCCCGTAGCCGTCCTGGATCGCGGCGGAATCGACCTTGGCCGCGGCGCGGCTCGCGTAGATCAGGCGATCCGCGTCGATCCCGGTCCGTTCTCCCCACTCTTCGATCTCGGTCGGGGTCTTGCGCGACGTCGCCCCCTTCCCCCCGGCAACGAAGAGCCCCAAGGATTCCTCTTCCCCTTTTATCCCCTCCTTGATCGCGCCGCAGGTCGTGGTGGTAAGTCCGCTTGAGTGCCAATCGAACCCGAGGACGCAGCCGAGGGCCTGAAACCAATAAGGATCGGAGAGGCGGACCAACAGGCCCTTCGTCCCGTGCTCAAGGACGATCGCCTCCGCGATCTTCCCGGCGAGGGCACGCATCCGGGAAAAGAGCCATCGCGGGGCCCTCCCGTAGTGGAGCGGCAGGTCAGCGGTCCCGGTCTTCATGCAATTACTATAGCGGATGCGACCGGGAATGCCTAGGTCCCAAGCGAGACGAGGACAACGCCAGCAGTGGCGAGAGCCGCTCCGAGGAACGCCCGCGAACTCGGGCGCTCGCGCAGCATGACGATGCTTATCACGAACGCGAACAGCGTCATCGCCCCACCCTTGATCGGAGTGAGAACGCTCGCCTCGGCGAGCTGCAACCCGGAGAGCCACAGGATCCAACCGAGGAAGAACCCGGTCACTGCGGTGAACAGCGCATACCCAACTCCGGCCCGACTCAGGTACCGCCTCCGATGCGCCCTGGTCCCCAGATTAAGCGCCCACCAGGAGGCGGCAGCGGTCCCCACAAGCACCAATTGAAACTCGACTGGTGACATCCCGTGGGCGAGGCAGTATTTCGCCGGTCCGGTCTCCCCCACCCCCCACAACACCGCGGCCCCGAGCGCTCCCAGCCCGCTGCGGAGGGAGCGGGGATAAGGATCGGCCCGGGCCGGAGTGATCAGGAGATAAGCGCCGATGATCACGAGGAGTGCGGCAGCGAACGTCACCCACCGCGCCGGCTCCCCGAGGAACAGGACAGCGGTTGTCACTCCCCAGAACGGAGCGGTGTTCGATAGGGCAGCCGCCGCGTGCGCTTCGGTCCGCTTGATCGCGACCATGTACAGGAGCGTCCCGAAGAAGGAATCGATCAGCCCGGCAAACGCGGCCATCCCGACAAGTCCCCAGTCGGTGAACCGAAAACCATGGACAAGAAGGCCGTAGGGGACGATCAAAAGTAACGCGAACCCGGCTCGGATCGAGGCGTAGGAGACAAGGTCCATCCGGGCGAGCCCGAGCTTGGCGATCGTCTGCGCCGCTCCCCAACAGAGGGCGGCACTGAGGACGAGGAGGAGCGCTTCCGTGTTCATATCCCCCCTTATTACCCGCAGAATCTACCCCCTCAACCGGGAAACGGCAAGGGAGCCCGGACTTGATAAACCTGACCAATTCGGTAAGCTTTTGTCGGTGATAAAGATGCCGCAATCGATATATCTGGATAACAGTGCCACGACTCCGGTCGCCCCAGAGGTGCTCGCTGCGATGGAGCCGTACTTCGCCGCGACATACGGAAACGCATCCAGTCTGCACGCGTTCGGGCGGGCAGCGCGGAAGGCGATCGAGGAGGCGCGGGCACAGATCGGTGCGACACTCGGGGTTCCTCCGGAGGGGATCGTATTCACCTCCGGCGCGACTGAGGCGAACAACCTGGCGATAAAGGGACTCGCGCTTGCAAACCCGGACCGGCGCCATGTGATCACTTCCCAGATTGAGCACCACGCCGTCCTCCACCCGTGCGCCTGGCTGGAGGAGCAGGGATACGAGGTCACGTACCTCGAGGTCGACCGGTTCGGACGCGTCGATCCGGCCGCGGTCCGGGCAGCGATCCGCGATGATACGCTTCTCGTCTCGGTGATGGCCGGAAACAACGAGATCGGGACGATCGAACCGATCGAAGAGATCGGAGGGATCTGCCGCGAGAGGGGAGTCCCGTTCCACACCGACGCCGTCCAGGCATACGGGAAGATCGAACTTCCGCTGGAGGTGATCGATCTCCTCTCTGTATCGGCGCACAAGCTGAACGGGCCGAAAGGGGTGGGATTCCTGTACGTCCGGAAGGGAATCAAGTTAGCCCCACTCCTCCACGGCGGAGGGCACGAGCGCGGATTGCGAAGCGGGACTGAGAACACCCCGGGGATCGTGGGACTGGCGGCGGCGGCGCGCCTCGCGTTCGCCGAGATGGATGAAACGGCGGCCCGATTGCGCGGCTACCGTGTCCGCCTGATCGAGGAGATCACTAAGATTCCCGGAACGCGACTGAACGGCCATCCCACTGACAGCCTTCCCCACATCACCAACTTCAGCTTCGCCGGGATCGAGGGGGAGAGCCTGGTGATGCGGCTGGACGAGCACGGGATCGCTGTCTCCACCGGCTCGGCCTGCTCATCCCCGAACCTCGAACCGAGTCACGTCCTCAGGGCGATCAAGGTGCCGCTCGCCATGGCCCACGGGAGTTTACGGATCAGCACCGGACGGGATACGAAACCAGAGGATATCGAGACCCTCCTGTCCGTACTCCCGAAAGTCGTAGAGGATCTGCGGAAAATATCCCCGTTTAAGGTAGGTGAATGATGTACACCGAAAAGGTGATCGAGCACTTCCGCCACCCGCACAATCAGGGGAAGCTCCCTGATTATTCAGCCGTGGGGAAAGTGGGGAACATCGTGTGCGGCGATGTGATGTGGCTGTACATCAAGGTGGACGTGGATGAGCAGGGGCGCGAGGTGATATCCGATATCTCCTGGGAGACGTTTGGATGCACTGCGGCGATCGCTACCTCGTCGATGGTGTCAGACCTTGCCAAGGGGAAGACGATCGAAGAGGCGATCGCGATAACAAACAAAGACGTCGCCGATGAGCTCGGTGGCCTCCCCCCAGTGAAGCTCCACTGCTCCGCCCTTGCCGCTGACGCGCTGAACGAGGCGATATACAATTATCTCACCGCTGCCGGGCGCGAGATTCCAGCGGCGTTGGAACGCCGCCACGCGCACATCGCCGATGAGATGGAGCGGTTGGAGCGTCGGTACGCTGCGTTCCTGGAATCCCAGGAAGAGGCGCACAAAGGAGGTTAGGTGCACCTGACGAAGAAATCGAGTTACGGGTTGATCGCGACGATCGAGCTCGCCTCCAACGGGGGGAATGAGCCGATCTCAGCTCGGTCGATCGCGGAGAAGTACGGCCTCCCTGTCCCATTCGTCGAGAAGATCATGGGGGAGCTGCGCGCGGCGCGGATCGTCACGTCGCGCAAGGGGCGGCGCGGGGGGTACACCCTTGCTGTCCGGCCTGAGGATATATCAGTACGGCAGATCCTCGAGGCCCTCGGGGAGTCGCTCGACCTCGTCCGCTGTGTCCGTCCCGACGAGGCAACCTGCCAGCTCCTCACCGTCTGTCCCGGAAAGGACATCTGGGGAGCGATCGACGAGCGATTTAAGGAGCTACTCAACTCCCTCTCCCTCGCCGACCTGTCCTGTTAGGATGGGCGTCGTCCTGCGTATCCGCAACCTGGCAGGAAGCGCTGTACGGGAATCATCGGCCGGGAGTCTCTCCCTCATTCCGGTATAATCCACTCGGAGGTGGAAGATGCGCGTCTTGTTCGTTTCAGCCGAGGTCTCACCGTTCGCCAAGGTGGGCGGACTCGCCGATGTCGCCGCCGCCCTCCCGCGGGCACTGCATGGCTTGGGGGTCGACGTGCGGGTGGCCATGCCCAAGTACCGGGGGGTGGAAGGGAAGACCGATCTGAAAGAGATTGTCCGCTTCCCGGTCCCGGTGGGAAAAGCGGAGAAGGAGTGTGTCCTGTACGAAGGGACGCTCCCGCAGAGCGACGTCCCGGTGTACTTCCTGGGAAACGACCACTACTTTGATCGGGCCCAGGTCTATGGGGAGAAGGGAGGGGACTACCCCGACGCCCTGGAGCGGTTCACCTTCCTGTCCCGCGGGGCGCTCGTCCTTCCGAAAGCGGTGGATTGGCAGCCCGACATCGTCCACGTGAACGACTGGCACACTGCACTTGTGCCCGCCTACCTGCGCGCCGGGCTTGGGCCGAACGGGGCGAGGAGCATCCTCACCATCCACAACCTCGCGTACCAAGGTGAATTCCCGTGGGACGCCCGCGCAACCACCGGGCTCGAAGATGAAGACCTGTCCGTGTTCAAACACGCCGGAAAGCTGAACCTGCTCAAAGGGGGGATCAGCTACGCCGACCGATTGACCACCGTCTCCCCGTCCTACGCGCAGGAGATCCTCCACCACGGGGAAGGGCTGGAGGAGACGCTGCGGGCGCGGGCCGATTCCCTCACCGGGATCCTGAACGGGATCGACGATTCCGTGTGGAACCCGAAAACTGATCCGTTGCTGTGGGCCAACTATTCGGCGGATGATCTATCCGGCAAGTCAGTCAACAAGGAACGCCTGCGCGACGAACTCGGGCTGGAGCCCGATCCCACCGCCCCCGTGATCGGTATGATCTCCCGCCTGGCGGCGCAGAAGGGGTTCGACCTGGTGATGGCTGCGTTCGACCGCATGATGGCACTCGGAATCCAGTTCGTCCTCCTCGGGACCGGCGCGCCGGAGTATGAGAATTTCTTCCGGGAGGCCGCGTCCCGCTATCCGCAGCGGGCAGCGGCGCTGATCACGTTCTCCGAGGAGTGGGCGCACCGAATCGAGGCCGCGGCCGATATCTTCCTCATGCCATCGCGATTCGAGCCGTGCGGGTTGAACCAGATGTACTCGCTGCGCTACGGGACGGTCCCGGTCGTACGGGCAACCGGGGGGTTGCGGGACACGGTCAGGGATTACGACGCCGACCGAACGGCGGGAAACGGGTTCACGTTCACCGACTACACCTCGGACGCAATGCTCTCCGCCCTGCGCCGCGCTGTTGCCCTATACCGCGACGATCCTGTGGCATGGGCTGAGCTGCGAAAACGCGGGATGGAGGAGGATCACTCCTGGAGCGCGTCAGCGCGAAACTACTTTGACCTGTATACCGACCTCGTGCGTTAGACTCGCCGCAGGAGCCGAAAACCCATCGCCGTGACGGGAAACTCCGTCCCGGCCTCGCCGCTCACTAGGTCCACGAATCGGGTAGTGCTCCCGCCGATTCGTTCCTCCGTCTCTCCAGCGTTCAGCGCGAGGACGATCTCCTCGTCAGGAACGGTCCGGGAGAGGACCAGGAACCTTTCGCGGGCATCCAGGAACCGTGGCGCACCGCGGCGTAGGGCGGGATGGGCCTTGCGAAGCGAGATCAATTTTTTAAACGTCGCGTGCAGTTCTTTGTCCCACGCGGACTCGTCCCACGGGAAGCAGCGCCGGCAGTCGGGATCCTCTCCTCCCTTCAGCCCGATCTCGTCCCCGTAGTAGACCGCAGGTGCGCCGGGGAAGGAAAAGAGGAATGCAGCGGCAAGGATGAGCTTTCGGGCGTCTCCCCCGGCAAGGGTGAGAAATCGTGGCTTGTCGTGGCTGCCGAGCAGGGTGTAGCAAGCGTAGTCGTTCTCTTCCGGGTAGCTGTGCCACAGGCTGC
>JAGGSO010000086.1 GCA_021159055.1 Candidatus Bipolaricaulota bacterium
AATTCTGAGGCAACGGCTACCGCTTCGGTAACCTACTCTTTTGCGGCATCACGTTCTCTTCGGAGCAAACGCGGTGTTCCAACCTGGCTGTTCTAAAAGGAAGCGAGCACTGTCTGGCGCAGCTTCGCCTTGATCTCTTCCGGAGCGAACGCGGCGTCCGCCGAGTTCAGCAAGAGCGCCTTCACCTCTTCTTCGGACAGTGAGAACGCGCCTGCCACCGCGGCGAGCTCGTGGGTAACGGTGATCTGTGACATCAGCCGGTTGTCGGTGTTGATCGTAACCGGTATTCCAAGGTCGATGTAGCGCTTGAGCGGGTGCTCGGAGTAGGAGTCCATCACCCCGGAGATCTGGAGGTTGCTCGTTGGGCACACCTCGAGCGGAATTCCCCTTTCGCGAACGATTTCCTCCGTCTCCGGATCTTGATACAAGTAGACGCCGTGGCCGATCCGATCCGCGCCGAGCTCGATCGCCTCCCGGATGTGTTCCGGGCAGCAGCCCTCTCCGGCATGGATCGTCACGTGCACTCCGGCCTGCTTCGCAAGCTTGACCGCGTCGCTGTGGATCGATGGCGGGTAGCCGCGCTCTGGCCCGGCGAGGTCGAATCCGACCACCCCCTGATCCTGGTACACCGCAGCGAGCTCGGCGGTCGCGATCGTGTCCGTGCTCGCAGCCTGCTTCATCCCGCACAGGATCAAGCCGGTCTCAAGCGGAAACTCCGCTTCCGCTTTCCGCATCCCGAACAGGACCGCCTCTACCACCTGAGACGGGGTTAGTCCCTCCTGCAGATGAAGGAGGGGGGCGAAGCGGATCTCCATGTAGACCACGTTCTCCGCCGCGGCGTCGGCGCACAGCTCGTACGCCGCCCGGGCGAGCGCCTCCTCGGTTTGGAGGACAGCCACCGTGATCCGAAATGCCTGCAGGTACTCCTCGAGCGTGCAGCGGGGCGGTGGGATCAACGCGCCCTGCAAATCGGATGGAAGCGTGGTGCGGACCCGTGCCGGGAGCTCGTTTGCCAGCTCAATGACCGTGTCGAGCCGCATCGAACCATCGAGGTGAACGTGCAGATCGAACTTAGGAAGATCGGCGATATTCTTCATGCCGTATGTTCCCACAAACGAGACCGCAGATGCAACTCGTGATAATATAGGACTAAGGTGATGCTGTTTTGAAGAGCACAACGTTCTACACTCGGGTGGGGGAGCTCCTTTCTTCGGGGAAGGAGTTCACGATTGCCGATCTGTTGGAGACACACGGGTCCGTTCCCCAGGCGGAGCGGGCGAAGCTGATCGTCCATCCGGACGGGAGGGCCGAGGGGACCCTCGGTGGAGGAGACCTCGAGGCGCGGGTGACCGCGGACGCGTTACGAGTCAACCCTGGTGAGGTGAGGGTCGTGGAGTACGACCTTGCCGACCTTGGGATGGTGTGCGGCGGCGCGGTGAAAGTTCTGTATTACCGCCTGCAACCCGTTCCGGAGGAGCAGGAATTCTACCGCGCGGTGGAGGAGCATGCCGCCACTGGCGTGCCGTTCGTCATCGCTCACGCAGTGATGGCTGACGAAATGCGGCTTCCCCGCTTGTTGATCGTTGAAAATAGCGTTGTAGCGCGGGCTGGGGGCACATTTCCGGCTGAGGACGGCGCGATTAGCGCCGCGATCGAGCTTGGCTTCCCGGAGGGCCGCGCCAAGTTGTCTTCACCCCGGGGGACCATTTACCTCGAGCGGGTGGCACCGTTGCCGCGGTTGCTGATCTTCGGGGCGGGACACATCGGAGCGAGCCTTGCCCGCACCGCCCATGATTTGGGCCTGTTTCAGGTGGAGGTCGCCGACGAGCGGGATGAATTGCTCCAGAAGGTAACGCAGCATGGAGTGCGGGCTCACCGGGTCGGACCCGGGTTCCTCGGGAGACTGCCCGCGCTCGATTCCCGAACCTATGTCGTTATCGTCACCCGATCCCATGTGACTGACTTCGCCGTGTTGAAGCAGGTGCTACAGCAGGATGCACTGCCGAGATACATCGGGGTGATCGGAAGCCGCAACAAGAAGCGGGAGGTGTTCGAGCGACTGCGCACCGCTGGTGTGCCGGAGGAGCGAATAGGCCGGGTGACGATGCCGATCGGGCTGCGAATCGGTGGGAAGAGCCCGAGCGAGATCGCGGTCAGCATCCTTGCGCAATTGGTCAAGGTGAAAAACGGATTGGGAACCGGTGACGAGGATGAGTAACGATTTCTTGGTGGTCATTCGCAGCGGAGGCGAGATCGCATCCGCCGTGGCGTGGCGGCTCCACCGTGCCGGCTATCCCACGGTCGTACTCGAGCTCCCGGCTCCACTCGTCGTGCGGCGGCGGGTGGCGTTCGCCGCCGCTGTCTTCTCCGGGGAATGCGAGGTGGAGGGGGTGCCGGGAAAATTGGTGGCGAGTGTGCGGGAGGCGCGGGAGTACATCGCGCGCCGCGGAGGGGTGCCGGTGCTGATCGATCCCGATGCACGCTCCGTCCGTGAGCTGTCTCCTACTGTGCTCATCGATGGCCGGATGGCGAAGCGAGCGCTCGACACGCGGATCGGACAGGCCCCGATCGTCATCGGCCTTGGCCCGGGGTTCACCGCCGGGGTGCATGCCGATGCGGTGATCGAGACGAACAGCGGCCCGAGCCTGGGGCGGGTGATCTACGAGGGGAGCGCGCTTCCGAACACCGGCATCCCGTGCCGCATCGGTGGATTCCAAGCAGAACGGGTGCTGCGCGCTCCGCGGGCGGGGGTATTCCATACTTGCAGGGATATCGGTGACGCAGTTGAGCAGGGGGAGATCGTTGGCTACGTGGATGAGGCTCCGGTGCGGGCCGGAGTGAGTGGAGTGCTGTGGGGGCTCCTTCACCCCGGGATCCGCGTCGATGAGGGCACGAAGCTCGGGGACATCGATCCGCGGGGCGACCCGGCGGTCGTAGAGCGCATCGCCGCCAAAGGGCGCGCAGTTGCCGCGGGAACCCTCGCTGCGATCCGTGAGCTTGCAAGCCGCAAACACATTACACTGCCGAACGGGGCTAGCTCGTGAATCGCGTTATGTAGGTGCGGGCATTCTGGTACATGTGATCGTTGTTGAACAGCAGGTAAACTTCATCCGCAGCGAGAGATGAGATCAGCTCGGCGAGCCGGCGCAGATCGGTCGGGGTGTAGTCATACCGGTACATCCGGTCTCCCGGCGGAGCGCCATGCAGGCGCAGGTAGGCCGTGTTCTTGGTGAGCGGGAGACGAGCGAACGGGTCGGTCACGTGGATCAGGTCGAGATCAAGCACGGCCTGCACGGACTCATCGTCCCAGCCGCGCGGCTCGAACGCGAATCTCCGGCCGTGGCGGGCAACGGCGGTGAAGAACCGGCGCAGGCGGGCGATGTTCTCCTCCGTCGGGTGAAACGATCTTGGCGTCTGGAACAGGATGACCTTCGCATCCAACGCATCGGCGATCGCGGCCGTTCGCTCGTATGCGGCGAGCGAGCGCTCGGAGGCGAACCGATCGCGGTGGGTGATCTCCTGATTCGCTTTCACCGTGAACTCGAACCGTGAGTTGACCGCGCGGGCGAGCTCGAACCAACGTGCCGCGGTCTTGACCTGGGGGAGGCGGTAGAAGGTCGAGTTCACCTCGACGAGGTCGAAGTATGCAGCGTAGAGCGCAAGCTTATGGGGATAACGCTGTTTCCAATTCCGGTCTTCGCCCACGTCCTCCGGGCGCAGGTAGTTCCAACCGCAGCAGCCGATGTGGATGCGCATCTCACTAGTTCACCTGATCGAGAAGGGAAAAGAAGCGATCCCGACTTATCCCTGCTGTGCGTAGGTTTGTGAGAATATGAGTTACCGGGACATCGTGCGGGCTCTTCTTTATCACCACAGGTCGCTTGACTCCTTACCCAGTGACGAGAAGTTCGGCCGCTACCGGCTGCCGCGGGAACCAACCATCTCCCTGCTTCTTAAACCCCGCTTCCTCCATCACCTCAGCGAGAGTCCCCAACCGTTCACATTCTTCAAGAAATGCCTCCACAGCCTCTTTTAGCGATCGCTTCGCTTCATCCACGGTTTCCCCGAAGCTGGAGACATCGAGCTCCGGGGCGAGACCAACATAAAGATCCCCTTCCCGGAAGAACTCCGCCCGGAACACAACGCGTTCGGACATATGCCCACCTCCTTGCATCTTTCTCTCAACCAGTGAACCTCCCGTCGTCTTTTGCTTCTGGAAGTTTATGCACGTTCTCCGCGAGCCAGCCGATCTTCTCCACCTCCCGCACGTCGAACGCAGGGACGTACGGCTTGATGTCCAAAAGCGGCGTTCCATCGACGATGTCCACGTCTCTGATATGGAGCACGCTCCCGTCGACCCCGACGAGGCGGACGATCGAGACGCCGATCGGGTTCGGCCGGCTCGGGGCGCGGGTGGCGAACACCCCGTGTTCAGCGTCGTCCATGTACGGCCGCACGAGCAACGAGGCCCCCTTGGAGAGATGAAAGTGATAGATCAGGACGAGGTGGGAGAAGCCCACGATGTCCTTCAGCCCCGCGGAATATTCCGGGAACACCTCCACCCGCCCTAGGATCCCCTCCGCCCCTGCGGGCTGGATCGGGGTCCCGGCGGTGGTCTTGAACGGAGAGCGAATAATCCCGATCGGGTGGTAAACGACCGGGTGGGGCTTGTCCGTCATCCCATCTTCTCCTGCGCCGATTGCACCTTGCGGGTGAGCCCGTCGGTCACACCCCTGCGGTCGTCGATCCGGATCGAAATGGAGACGCGGTTCGCCTCTTGCAGCATCAGGTCGCGGCACGCCTTGATCAGCCCCATCACGGCATCCCATTCTCCTTCGATGTTCGTCCCCATCGCGTGGTACTCGTGCGGCAGGCCGGACGCCTCGATCAGCTCATACACCCGGGCCACGTAGCGGCTTAATGATTCCCCTTCCCCGATCGGCGAAATTGAGAAATCGACGAGCATCTCAGTACTCCAGGTGCCAGTCGGCCTGGTCTCCTGCACCCTTGATGTCGATCGTCCGCGCGGCCGGGTCCAGAGTGACGTACGCCCACGACGGCTTGCTTTCGTCTTCGTCGGTCAACTGATCGAAGGTGATGTAGTGGATCCCGTTGATGACGGTATGAGCGTTCTTATGCTCGTGCCCTTGGAACACGGCGATCACTACCCCTGCGTCCTCGAGGATCTCCTGCACGAGCTTGTTCCCGATGATCTCCGGCCCTCCCCCGGAGAGGAAGTCGTGATCGACGTCGAGGCGCTGGTGGACACAGACGATCGTCGGCCTGTCGGTCTGTGCCAGATCAGCAGCGAGCCAGTCCCGCTCCGCCTGCGGGATGTTCCCCTGCACCACCCAACCGGCGTGGGACAGGTCCTTCCCCTTCTTATCGTACTGGGCGTCGAGGATGACGAAGTGATACGCCCCAGCGTCGAAGCTACCGTAGGTCCAGGCGGCCCCGGTGTGGGAGAGGAACTCATCCTTGGACAGGTCGTAGACATCGTGGTTCCCGAGGACATAGTAGCGCGGGCCGTCAAACTGGGCATAGATCGCCTCGGCCTTGTCCAAAATGCCGGGGATGCGTGCCGGATCGCCCAGTGGAGCGCCGACGACGAAGTTGCCGTTCACGAAGTCGCCGAGTTCGATTACCAGATCAGCAGGCCAGGCGTTCATCGCCTCGATGCACGCCGTGAGCCGGGCCGGATACTCGGTCATGAACTTTCCCTCTGTGGGCGAGTCGATATCGTGGGCATGAAGGTCGGTGAATATCCCGAGGCGGAGGACCGCGCCATCCCCGAACGCGGCGACGAGCGAGAACGCCCCCACGACGAGCACCGCCACTAAGACCGCAAGCGTGAGCTTTTTCATATCCATCCCTCCTTGGGAAGAAGTCTAGCCCGGCCCGCGCACAAACGCAACGGTTGTCATCAGGGACACGGCGGTGTACCCTGCCCGCGAAAGGAGGGGATCGATGCGGATATCCGAGATCCAGGAGAAGGTGCACCGCACTGCGGTGGAGCACGGTTGGTGGGAGGAGTCCCGACCGGTGGGGGAGGTGCTGATGCTGATGGTGACCGAGCTCGCCGAGGCGATGGAGGCGTACCGGGAGGGAAACCCGGAAAGCGACAAGATCCCGGGCTACTCCAAGCTCGAGGAGGAGCTCGCCGACGTGGTCATCCGGCTCCTCGACTTCGCCGGCGGAGCCGGGCTCGACATCGAAGGAGCGATCACGGCGAAGATGGCTTACAACGAGACCCGCCCCTACCGGCACGGGGGAAAGCTCGCCTAGCGGGCGGCGCGGCCGCGGCGGAACGCCTCCAGGTTCACCTCGGCCAGTTCCTTCCTGTTCCCGAACAGCTCCTCGATCGCCCGGACGAGCGCCCCCTCCGGAAGGCCGATGAACTCCGCTCCCGCCCCGAGGAGGACGATGTTCGCACTCCGGAGCGATCCGATCTCCCGTGCGATCGTCACGGCATCGAGCAGGAGGTGGCGCGGGAGGGAGCGGATCTCCGCCAGGATTTCCTCTTCGTCCGGGTAGTTGGGGATGTTCTTCACCGGGACCGAGTTGGCCACCATCGCCCCTTCCGGAGCGAGGTACTCCAGATGGCGCAGTCCCTCCATCGGCTCCATCGCCAGGATCAGGTCGGCCCTCCCCTTGGGGATGACCGGGGAATGGATCTTCCGGTCGGAGATGCGCACGTGCGACTCCACCGCCCCTCCCCGCTGCGACATCCCGTGCACCTCGGACTGCTTGACGAACAGCCCCTGGTCGAGGGCGGCGCGGCTGATCACCGCAGCGAGGGTGAGTAGCCCCTGCCCTCCGACCCCGGCGAGGACGATCTCCCGCCTCATTTCGCCCTCCTTCGCGCCCGCCGCGCTGCGGTCTGGACGCACTCCCGCCGCGCGATCACGACCGATACCCCCGGGTGATCGATCTCCTCCCGCAACACCTGCACGTTCTCCTCATGCCGTGGCCCGATCGGGGTGATCACCCGGATGTGATCCGGATCGACCCCGAGCCCGCGGCAGATCGACTCCAGCCGGTCCGTCGCCTGCGACGGCTGCCCTCCGGTCATCGCCACCGTCAGATTATCGAGGATGACGACCGTCACCGGGGTTCCCTCCTGAACGCAATCGAGAAGCCCGGTGATCCCGGAGTGGGTGAAGGTCGAATCCCCGATCACCGCCACCGCCGGATGCAGCCCGGCATCGGCCGCCCCCTTGGCCATCCCGATCGACGCTCCCATCTCGATGCAGGTGTCGACCGCCTCGTACGGCGGGAGGGCGGCGAGGGTGTAGCATCCGATGTCGGAGAAGACCCGCCCGCGGTCGCCGAGTGCCTCCTTCAGTGCGCGGAACGTGTCGGCGTGGGGGCAGCCCGGGCACAGGGCAGGCGGGCGTGGGGCGACGAGATCTCCCGGCGCGAACGCGGGTTTTATCTCGATCCCGAGCGCCGCGGCCACCGCCTCCGGGGTGAGCTCCCCGATGCGGGGCAGTCTCCCGTCGAGCCGCCCGTGCACGCGCGGATTCCCGAACAGCCCGCGCAGGCGCGACTCGATGAACGGGTATCCGTCCTCGATCACCACCACCTCGTCGCACGATTCCATGAGCTCCTTCACTGCTTCCCGCGGGAGCGGATACTGGGAGATCTTGAGGAGGGGATGCGGCAACTCGTCCGGGTAGAGCTCGCGCACGTAGGCGTACCCGAGCCCGGCGGCGATGATCCCGAGGGTGCGGTCGGCCCCAGGGAACAGTCGGTTGAACCGGCTCTCTTCACTTGCGGCAGTGAAGGCGTCCTGCAGCTCGACGAGCCGGGAGTAGTTCCGCCGCGCGTTCGCCGGGAGGAGCACGAACCGGCGCGAGTCCTCCGGAAGCCGGAGTCCATTCTCCTCCCGCGCTTTCTTCCGCTCCACCGGAGCGCGGGAGTGGGCGAGGCGGGTCACCAGCCGGACGAGGACCGGGATGCGATACCTCTCCGACAGCTCGAACCCGTAGCCGACTATGTCGTACGCCTCCTGCGGGTCGGACGGCTCGAGGCACGGCACCCCGGCGAAGTCGGCGTAGAACCGGGAATCCTGTTCGTTCTGCGAGGAGTGCATCGACGGATCGTCGGCGACGGCGACAAGAAGACCACCGTTCGCCCCGGAGATCGCGGCGTTGATGAACGGATCGGCGGCGACGTTCAACCCGACGTGCTTCATGCTCACCAGCGCCCGCTTCCCGGCGTAGCTCATCCCGAGTGCCGCCTCGAGCGCGGTCTTCTCGTTGGTCGACCAGCGGGAGTGGATCGATGCCGGCGCGATCCTCTGGACGTACTCCAGGATCTCCGTCGATGGGGTCCCGGGATAGGCGTACGCCCCCGAGATCCCACTGTCGAGCGCCCCCTGTGCCACCGCCTCGTCCCCGAGGAGGAACATCCGCTCCATCTTTCCCCTCCCTGATTCGCCGTAGAAGAAGGATAAGCCCTCACCGGCACGGGCGCAACGCGTCCGATGGCGCACGAGGCGCAACGCACGTGTGTTTCTTGCTCAGACCGGTGGTGATTGTTATACTGCCAGGGTATTCTTCAATCACGTAAGGGGGATAAAGACATGGGGCAAGCGAGGAACATCAGCCTGCTGGGGCATTCCGGCTCCGGCAAAACCACCCTCGCCACTTCGCTGCTGAAGAAAGGCGGAATAAAGGATCAGATTGCGTTTGATTCCTCCCAGGAGGAGAAGGAACGGGGCTACTCCATCGACCTCGGGTTCGGGGCGTACACCTACAAGGGGACTACCTTCACCCTCATCGACACCCCGGGCGGGGACGAGTTCATCGAGGAGATGGTCAAGGCGGTCCCGGTCGCTGATCTGAACCTGATCGTGATAAACGGCGAGAAGGGAGTGGAGGTCGTCACCGAGCGGGCGTGGGAGCTCACCGGCGCGGCCGGTCGCCCGACCGCCGTTTTGATCAACCACCTGGACAAGGGGATCGACTTCGACAAGGTCCTTGGAGAGCTGCGCGAGCACTTCGAGGGCGGAAAGTTCCTCGTCCTCCAGATTCCGATCATCGAGGGCGGGAAGTTCGTCGGAGTGGTCGACGTCCTCGCCGGAAAGGCGATCTACTTTGGCGACAAGGGGAAGAAGGACGTCCCGGATGCCCTCTCCGCCGCCCTGGAGGAGCATCGCGGCTACCTGGTGGAGGAGATCTCCTCGATCGATGACGAGCTGATGATGAAGTTCCTCGAGGAGGAGGAGATCAGTACCGCTGAGCTTGCTTCCACCCTCAGCCAGGGGATCGCCGCCGGGTCGCTCATCCCGGTCTTCTCCGCCTCCGGGCTGGAGGAGAAGGGGATCGACCTGTTGATGGATGCGTTCCTGAACATGGTCCCTGCTCCTGCCGTCGACCCGAGCGCCCCGCCCCGGGCGGTGGTGTTCAACCTCGCCACCGACCCCTACCTCGGCCGGCTCACCTACGTGCGGGTCCTCGAGGGAACGATCAAGGAGGGATCCCACCTCGTCGAGCTCAAGGGCGGGAACAAGGTGGAGATCCGTGACATCTATTCGTTCGAAGGGACGAAGCAGAAGCGCGTCCCCGCGGCCGAGGCCGGCGAGATCGTGGCGATCGGGAAGCTTGATAACATCGAGCTCGGCGTCACCCTGGCCGCAAGCCCGGACGCGGAGCCGTTCCCGATGCCGGCGTTCCCCAAGCCGATCTTCTCGCGGGCGATCGTCCCCAAGAGCCAGGCCGACGTGGAGAAGATGAGCAGCGCGTTGAAAGAGCTGGGTGGAACCAAGGCGACGATCCGCGTCGAGCGCGACCCAGTCACCAAGGAGCTGATCCTGTGGGGGATGGGGGACGTCCACCTCTCCGTGTTCATCGAGCGGCTGAAGAATCGGTACAACGTGTCGCTGGAGACGAAGCAGCCGGAGATCCCGTACAAGGAGACGATCCGCAAGAAGGCGACCGCCAAGTACCGCCACAAGAAGCAGACCGGCGGCCGCGGACAGTTCGGTGAGGTCGTGTTGCGGATCGAGCCGCTTCCGCGGGGAGAGGGATTTAAGTTCGTCGACGAGATCAAGGGCGCGGCGATCCCGGGTCAGTACATCCCCGGGGTGGAGAAGGGAGTGATCGAGGCGATGGAGGAGGGGAACCTCGCGAAGTACCCGGTCACCGACGTTCTCGTGGCGGTGTTCGACGGGAGCTTCCACCCGGTCGACTCCTCCGAGCTTGCGTTCAAGCTCGCCGCGCGGAACGCGTTCCGTGCCGCCTACGATCAGGCGAACCCGTGCCTCCTCGAGCCGATCATGGCCCTTGAGGTTAAGGTTCCGGAGGACTTCACTGGAGACATCGTCAGCGATCTGAACGGGCGTCGCGGGCGGATCCTCGGGATGGAGCCCGCCGGAGGGCGGACCACGGTGATCAAGGCCGAGGTCCCACTCGCCGAGCTGCAGAGCTACGCCCTCGACCTCAAGTCGCTCACCCAAGCGCGGGGGACGTTCCAGATGGAGTTCCTCAAGTACCAGACTGTGCCGGCCAATATCCAGGAGAAGATCGTGGCCCGAGCGCAGAAGGAAGGCGAATGAACGTCGGCCGCTACATGCACCACGACCCGGTGACCGTCCTCCCCGAGGCGACCCTCGGGGAGGCGAAGCGGGTGATGGAGGAAAACGGGTTTGGGATCCTCCTTGTCGCCAGTGCTGCGCACGAGCTCACCGGGTTCATCACCAAAGGATCGCTGAAAGAGGTGTCGGACTGGGAGAAACCGGTGGGGGAGGCATGCTTCCCCGCCAACTTCTCCGTCGCCCCCACGGACACGCTGGAAAAGGCGGCTCTGATCCTGCTTTCCAACCGGCTCGTCCTCCTCCCGGTGGTGGAGGAAGGGAAGCTGGTGGGGGTGATCACCCAATCCGAGATCCTGCGTGCCCTGGCGCAGGCGCTTGGGATCGGCCTTGAAGGGACGCGGCTCACAGTGCGGGTCCAATCCGATCCCCGCGATCTGTACGCAGTCATCGGCGTCCTCCGCGACCACAACGTCCGGCTCGTCTCCCTCGCCCGCGGGGCGGAGGGGAACGGACACCAGGAGATCATCCTGCGGGTGCAGGGGATTACCGACAAGGAAGGGCTGAAGGCAGCGCTCGAACAGGCGCTGACCGCGAAGGAGGAATGATGTTGGAGCTTCCGGTCCCCACACATCGGAAGACCGAATTCGTCGAGATCACCGGCCTCGTCCAGCGTGCGGTCTCTGAAAGCGGTGTCTCCGACGGCCTCTGCTTCATCTACTGTCCCCACACCACCGCTGGCCTTACGATCAACGAAAACGCCGATCCGTCCGTAGCACATGACATCCTCACCGCCCTCGACGCCCTCGCCCCCCAGAACCGGGGCTGGACACACGCCGAGGGGAATGCCCCGGCGCACATCAAGGCGACCCTGGTCGGGAACTCCCTGCAGGTTGCGATCGAGGGCGGAAGGCTCCGCCTCGGGACCTGGCAGGGGATATTCCTGTGCGAGTTCGACGGCCCGCGCCATCGAAAGATCTGGCTCAAGATCACGTAGGGAAGCTCGCGCCCGGGGAGAGTGTACAGGACATGTGAGCCTCCGGCGCAAGCGGACGTGCTCGTCTAGAAGTGAGAGGAATCTCACTCTCCTTGAACGAAGAATCATCCTTCACAACGCTGCGGGATATCATGTATAATAGCTGAGCAATCAGGAGGGAATAGCCTACAAAGTGAGATTGAAGGTGCAAGATTCGTGCGCAGGGTTTGGTGCAGCCCCGGGGAGGAACGCCCACGGGGCGTTTTGTTTTGAACGGGGGACATGATGGGCCGGAGGAAGTCCGTGAAGAGCGCAAACGGCGCGACGCTCGGCTTCGAGCAGACCCTGTGGCAGGGGAAAGAGGACTGGCTCAAGCGGAGCGAAGCGGAGACGTGCCTGTCCCCACAGTTCGGCGCCCCGCCGACCGAAGACGACGGCGAGCCGTTCGAGGAGAAGATGGCGCGGCTTACAAAGGAGCTTTCCGCGCAGTTCGCCGAGTCAAAGAAGCTGGAAGAAGAAATCCGCAAGAACCTGAAGGGGTTGGGGTTCGATGTCTGAGAGCTTAATCTATGAACCGAACCCGGCTTTGTGGGAAGACGATTTTAAGAGGAGGAGACGATGAAGTGTGCGATCTGCAAGCACGGGGAGACGCGGCCGGGCAAGACCACCGTCACCCTGGAGCGGAACGGGATGACGCTGGTGATCC
>JAGGSO010000087.1 GCA_021159055.1 Candidatus Bipolaricaulota bacterium
AGCGAATACCTCGTCCCATAGAGAAACCTTTCGTGTTTTCTCTTTTAACTCCTTATGAAGGTCATCCAACGAAGAGCAGCCTGAAAGAATCTCCAAGAAATCGTCAGCAGATAGCAGTTTGTCAGTCGGCCAATATTGGACCGAACCGGTCACAATATGTATCAAGTCTTCAAATAGCGTTAATTCTAATGGGTGATGAAGAGCGGACGCTATTTTCCCTATTTGTCCTTCGATCTTCTGGACACTGTCTTGGATTCCTTGGTCATCTAAGAAAGGAGCTATGGAGTCCCACCAATCGAACCCCTTGACTTCGATCATGGCGCGGTTAATGAAGGCTCGCAATTGCTGCTCAATGTGAGCTAGAATAGGGTATGCTTTCTGTCGAATCTCGTCGCCAGCTTCATCACGTAAACGGATGCACGAATAGCGATTTACGAACTCCTTATTGATCCGATTGTGACAAGCATCTACATCTTCCAGAGAACCCCGAATAGACAGCTTAAAGTGTTGGGAGGTTGTCTGGATAACATTCCAATCTACGCTTGACGTATGCTTGCCTAAGGTCTTAGCAATATCTTTCTCTAATGCGTCGCGGTCGATTTGTGTTCCATCGATCAGAAATTCCAATAAATAGGAGATGATTTCGGACATCTTATTTTGCACTCCCAATAAACTTAATATCCTCGTTCGTTAGGCCATAAAGCTCATAGACCAGCGCATTCAGCTCCTGCTCCCGTTTCGCAATTGTGGGCCCAAGGGTAAATAAAAGACCTCGGAGCCTTTTCATAACCTTAAAATACCGAAAGTGAAGACGCACCCTATCTCGCTCATTCCACAACTCAAACCAAAGCTTGTTTGAGTGGTCAAAGTACCCTCTATCAGTACTCATAGAAGACCACTTCCAGCTAGTCCCTGGTATTCAAAATAGACACTCCTACCCCGTCGTCCAGAGTTTTTCATTGCAGTTACTAGTTTATAAGGTTACACATCCCCGGACAAGCACGCAAGACAGACGTGCAGGAAGTGTGTTCTTCGAACAAACATTGGGGCAGGAGCGGGCAGGTTCTAGATCGTTAATCATGCTCGTTGCGCCTTCTCCAGCGCTTTTTACCGATTCCGCTTCTTCCGGAGTGGTGCACTGCGGCCTACTTGGTAATTTAGTTCGGCTGCCATTATTTCAGTAGCTTCCTCTCCGGTCAGATTGGCGTCGGTTATTGAGGAGAACATCCGGATTGAACATCGAATGCCAGCGTCAAAGAAAAGAACCGAGGCGGTCCTCCCCCGGTTCTAACGGTACAGCTGGTGGAGGTGGCGGGAGTCGAACCCGCGTCCGAAGATACCTCTGGTCGGCGTCTACAAGCTTAGGATCGTGTTTTCATCTCGATGAGCGGGCTCCCACGACCCGGATCCCGCTCATCCAGCTTCCGTTGGTTTCATCGCGCCCGCGGGAAGCGCGCAAGCGCGATATACCCGCTTAGTCGACGCCTAAATGGAGCCCGCGGGAAGCTCCATCAGACGTCCTTCCCTAGTTGAGGGAAGGAGTAGCGAATGCGTAATCCGCAGTTATTGTTTGGTTTTGCCGGTTTTAGGAGTCGGCAACGCTCCGCTTGCAGCCTCGCTTCGGTACCTCCGTCGATGCCATTCACCCCCATGTCAATGATCCAGCGAAATTATAGCACGAACGGTCGTGATTGGCAATATCAAAGGGATTTGCGCTATTCTTATCAAGGATGCGCTACTCGATCATCGACGTTGGGCTCGCGTTCGCAGCGGGGATCGGGATCAGCCTGGCCCTCCCCGCGCTCGATCCCCGTGCCGTCTTCTTAGCGGCGGCCGGGACGGCGATCATCGCCGTTCTCGGTGCTCACTGGCGACGGGGATTCCTCGTCCTCCTCCTCGTCGCCGTCGCGCTCCTCGGGGGGTTGCGCGAGCAGACGACCCGCCTTCCGCTCTCCCGCCTCTATGCCCTCGCCCCCTCCCTGCGCGCGGTCGAGGGAACAATCGTCTCCTACCCGCGCATCGGGGACGGGTACGTGAGCTTCGTCCTCGCCCCAACCCATATCCCCGGCCGGATTAAGGTGACTTGGTTCCTGAACGGAGATCGATACGAGAAGGTCCTGTACGGGGACCGGGTCAAGGTCAGGGGGAAGGGGCGCATTCCGCCTCGGTTTCCCGACTTCGACTACCGTGCCTACCTCGCCCGCCAGGGGATCTTCGCTACGTTTGCGGTCGACACACCGGACGGGGTGACCCGGCTCGGGGTAGGGGGAAACCGGCTGGTGCGGACGGGGGACTCGCTGCGCCAGCGACTCCTGTGCCGGCTCGACGCGGTCCTTCCCCCGGAGGAGGCGGGGCTCGCCCACGGACTTTTGTTCGGAGACCGAAGCGCCCTTTCCGACTCCCTTTCCTCCGCGTTTCGCCGTACCGGGCTGATGCACCTCCTCGCTGTCTCCGGCCTCCACCTCGGGATTCTGCTTGCCGGGATCTGGTTCTTGTTGCGCATGTGCGGTCTGCGCCCTGCTGTTACGTACCCGCTCGTCGGGCTCGTGGTCGGGTTCGCCCTGTGGGTGATCGGTCCGCGGGTGAGCCTGGTAAGGGCTGCACTCCTGTTCGCGTTCCTCGGGTTGGGGAGCGTCCTTGCCGACCTCGGGTTGATCCTGCGCCGGTGGGTTAACCCGTTCTGTGCCCTCGCCGCCGCTGGAGTGGTCATCCTCGCCCTCCGCCCGACGGAGCTCGTGAGCGTCGGGTTCCAGCTGAGCTTCGGTGCGACGGCTGCGATCCTCGCCGCGTTCTCCCCTGGATTCACCGTGACGGAGTGGGTGGATGGAGTGACGTCCCGCCTCCCGGGATGGACACGCCCGGTGGGCCGCTACCTGCTCCTCCTTCTGATCACCTCAGCCGCTGCTCAGGCCGGGACCGCCCCGTTCCTCGCCTACCACTTCGGGACGATCTACCCGCTCTCCCTCGTCGGGAACCTAGCCGCGATCCCGCTTGCCACCCTCGCACTCTGGACCGGGCTTTTCACCCTCATCCTTTCCCCCACCCCGCTCTTTCCCCTGCTCGGCCGGTTGTTCGCCGGCATCCTGGACGGATTGATCCGGGTCGTCGAACGGCTCGCCGCGCTCCCGGGCGCGTCCCTCCCGGTCTCCGGATGGGTTGGAGTTTGGATCGGAGGGATGGTGGTCTACTTCCTCCTCGTCGCTATCTACTGGCGGGACCGGTCGTCGTGCACCTCGTACTCGACGTCGATCACGTCGTCCGCACCCGCCCGTTTTCGGGAAGGGATGAAGTAGGTGGCGAGGAGGACGATCCCGGCGAGGTCGGTGAGCAGGCCGGGGACGAGGAGGAGGACCCCGGCGAGGAGGAACCGGAGGGCACGGCGGTGCAGGATCTGCTGAAGCGAGAACTGCCCGGCGAGGAGGCTGACCATCATCCCGGCGACCGCATTCCCGGCCCCGAGCCGCAGGAGGATCACCCCGATCACCCCGGTGAGGATGATCTCGCCGAGGATCGGGGCTCCGCCGATCAACTGACCGATCTTGATCAGACCAAACAGCTCCACGCAGGCGAACAAAAAGAAAAGAAACGGCATCCGGATCACCGCCTTCATGTTACCGACAAACCCTGGGTTGGGCAACAGGACAGGGGAACTTGACACGCGCTCGCTGTCGACTAGCCTAGTAAGCGATGGAAGACGAGCGCAGGTACTTGATCGGACTGAACCTGATCCCGGAGCTTTCCCCGCGGCGGATGGGGATCCTCCTCTCTCACTTCTCCTCCCCGCGGGAGATCTGGACCGCCCCGGCCGCGGCCCTGGAGGAGCTTCCCGGCTTCTCCTCCGTCGCCGCTCGGATCGCCGCCGCCCGCGACGAGGGGGCGATCGACCGCGAGCTCGCCCGGGCGGAAAGGATCGGCGCCCGGATCATCACCCTGCTCGATCCGGAGTACCCGCCCCTCCTGCGCGAGATCGAGGATCCCCCGGCCGTCCTCTACGCAAGCGGCGGAGGAATCCCCGATTTCCGGCGCGGGATCGCGATCGTGGGGACAAGGCGGGCGAGCGGATACGGGAGGACAGTGGCACACCAGCTTGCAGCAGAGCTGGCGCGGCTCGGGATCGTCATCGTCAGCGGGCTCGCCGTGGGGATCGATACCGCCGCTCATCGCGGTGCAGTTGACGGCGGAGGGACGACCGTCGCCGTACTCGGGTCCGGACTCGGCCACATCTACCCGGCGGCGAACGTCCGCCTCGCCCGGGAGATCGAGAGAGAAGGCGGCCTGATCCTGAGCGAGTTTCCAATTGATACCCGCCCGGCCAAGTGGACGTTCCCGCAGCGGAACAGGATCATCTCCGGCCTGAGCCGCGGGGTGGTCGTGGTCGAGGCCCCGGAGCGAAGCGGTGCCTTGATCACCGCCCGCCTCGCCGCCGAGCAGGGACGGGAGGTATTCGCGGTCCCGGGCCCGATCACGAGCACCTCCAGCCGAGGGACGAACCGGCTGATCCAGGACGGAGCGCGCCCCGTGCTCGCGGCCGCTGATGTCATCTCGGAATTTCCCGACCTCAAGTCCCTCCTTCACCCGGCCCGGTCCGAGGAGGGAGCTGAGGTTCCCTCCCTCACCCCGACGGAACAGCGGGTGTACGAGATGATCGGCCTTGAACCGACCCACATTGACGATATCATTGCTGCAGGGAACATTTCCCCCACCGAGGCGGCGCATACCCTCCTGATGCTGCAGATGAAGGATCTGATCCGGGAGGTGGAGGGACGCCGTTATATCAAGAGGCCGTAGGAGGTAGAAGTGTCTATCCAACGTACTTTGGTGTTATGCAAGCCTGATGCGGTGCAGCGGGGATTGGTCGGGAGGATCATCTCTCGGTTCGAGGACAAGGGGCTGAAGATCGTGGGGATGAAGATGCTCACTGTCGGGGAGGCCCTTGCCCACGAGCATTACCAGGAACATGCGAAAAAGCCGTTCTTCTCCGAGCTCGTCTCGTTCATCACCTCCTCCCCGATCGTCGCGCTGGCGATCGAGGGGGACAACGCGGTCGAGGTCGTGCGGGGACTGATGGGGGCGACCAACCCCCAGGCGGCGGCTCCGGGGACGATCCGCGGCGACTTCGGGCTGAACCTGACCAAGAACCTCGTGCACGGATCGGACTCCGTCGCCTCGGCGACCCGCGAGCTCGGGCTGTTCTTCGACGAAACCGAGCTGCACGACTACGAACTCACAATAGGAAGCTGGATGTGAACCCGCATCCCCACGGAGGATAGATGATGGAACTTCCGAAGCGCTACCGGCCCGACGAGGTCGAGGGGGAGATGTACCGGCTGTGGGAGGAGGGGAGGTACTTCCATGCCGAGGTGGACCCGAACAAACAACCGTTCTCGATCGTCATCCCTCCTCCGAACGTCACCGGGCGGCTCCACATGGGGCACGCATTGAACAACACCCTTCAGGATATCCTGATCCGCTACAAGCGGATGGACGGCTACGCCGCGTGCTGGTTCCCCGGGACCGACCACGCCGGGATCGCCACCCAGAACGTGGTGGAGCGGGCGCTGGAACGGGAAGGGATCTCCCGTCACGACCTCGGGAGGGAGCGGTTCGTCGCCCGGGTGTGGGAGTGGAAGAAAAAGTACGGTTCCGAGATCATCGATCAGCTGAAGGCGCTGGGGGCATCGTGCGACTGGGATCGCCTCCGGTTCACCCTGGACGAGGGTCTCTCCCGCGCCGTCCGCCAGGCGTTCGTCGACCTGTTCGACGCCGGCCTGATCTACCGCGGCGACTACCTGATCAACTGGTGCCCGCGCTGCGGGACCGCCCTGTCCGACATCGAGGTCGAGCACAAGGAGGTCGATGGTAATCTCTATTACATCAGCTACCCGCTTAAGGACGGGGGATCGGTGACGATCGCCACCACCCGGCCGGAGACGATGCTCGGGGACACCGCGGTGGCGGTGAACCCGGACGACCCGCGCCACAGCGATCTGATCGGAAAGACGGCGATCCTCCCGCTCCTCGACCGTCCCCTCCCGATCGTCGGAGCGGAGGAGGTCGATCCCGAGTTCGGGACCGGAGTCCTCAAGATCACCCCGGCGCACGACCCGGTCGACTTCCAGATCGGGAAGCGCTACGACCTTCCCGGGATCAACATCCTGAACGAGGACGGGACGATCAACGACAACGGCGGCCCGTTCGCCGGGATGACCCGGGAGGAGGCGCGAGAGGCGATCGTCGCCCGGCTCAAGGAGGAGGGCTACCTGGAGAAGGTCGAGCCGTACCGCCATGCGGTCGGGCACTGCCAACGCTGCGGGACCGCGGTCGAGCCGATCATCTCCACCCAGTGGTTCGTGCGAATGCGGCCGCTCGCCGCCCCGGCGATCGAGGCGGTGAAACGGGGCGAGATCGTGTTCCACCCGGCCCGATGGACGAAGCTCTACTACGAGTGGCTGGAGAACATCCGCGATTGGTGCATCTCGCGCCAGCTGTGGTGGGGACACAGGATACCGGTGTGGTACGGTCCGGACGACACCCCGTTCGCCGCGCAGGACGAGGCCGGAGCGCGCGCGCGTGCCCGGGAGCACTACGGGAAGGACGTCGAGCTGCGCCAGGAGGAGGACGTGCTCGATACCTGGTTCTCCTCGTCGCTGTGGCCGTTCTCGGTCATGGGCTGGCCGGAGAAGACCGAGGAGCTTTCCTACTTCTATCCGACATCGGTCCTGGTCACCGGGTTCGATATCCTGTTCTTCTGGGTGGCGCGGATGGTGATGATGGGGCTTAGGTTCACGGGCAAGGTCCCGTTCCGCGAGGTGTACATCACCCCGCTCATCGTGGACAAAAACGGGCAGAAGATGAGCAAGTCGCGGGGGAACATCATCGATCCGCTCGAGGTGAAGGAAACGCACGGGATGGACGCCCTCCGGTTTACCCTCGCCCAGGCAAGCTCCAAGGGACGGTCGATGCGCCTGTCCACCGCCCAGTTGGACGAATCGCGCAACTTCCTGAACAAGATCTGGAACATGGCCCGGTTCGTCGGGATGGCCCTGGGCGAGGAGCGGCCGCCGCTTCCAAAGGAGGTATCCGAGCTCGAGGACCGGTTCATCCTCTCCCGGCTGTCGGCCACTGCCGCGGCGGTGCGCAAGGCGCTTGCCACCTACAGCTTCAACCTGGCAAGCGAGGCGCTGTACTCGTTCATCTGGCACGATTTCTGCGACTGGTATCTGGAGATGGCGAAGGTCCGTCTGGAGGCAGGGGATGAGGCGGTTAAGGGAGTCCTCCATCACGGATTGGCGGAGATCCTGAAGCTGATCCACCCGTTCATCCCGTTCGAGAGCGAGAAGATCTGGCAGGTCCTCTATCCCGGATCGAAGCCGCTGATCGTCCAGTCGTACCCCGTTCCCGGGCACGAGGATCCGGAAGCGGAGGCGGAGATGGAGCTCTTCCGCGAGCTGGTGGGAGCGGTGCGGATGATCAGAGCCGAGCTGAACGTGCCCAAGGACGCGCGGGTCGAGGTGCTGGTGAAGAGCGCCGATCCCGTGCTGTCGAAGCTCGTGGACAGGAAGGAGGCGGCGCTCAACGCCCTTGCCGGGGCGAGCGGCTGGACGGTCTCCCCGGAGGTGACTCCGCCGCCGGGATCGGCGCGCCAGGTGCTGCGGACTGCGGAGCTGTTCGTCCCGCTGGCTGGACTGATCGATATCGAGGCTGAGCGCGCGCGCCTCACCCGCGAGCTCGAGAAGACGAAGGACGATCTCGCGCGCGCCGAACGGAACCTGAGCAATCCCCAGTTCACCGCTCGCGCCCCGAAGGACGTGATCGAGAAGGAGGAACGGAAGCGGGAGGAGTTCCTCGCCCGGCTGGCCCGGATCGAGGCGAACCTCTCCTCGCTGGGAGGATAGATGGACTACTCCGAGGCCCGACGCACGCTTGCATCCCTGCCCACACGGGTGAAGCCGGGTCTCGATCGGATAGAGCGCCTCCTGGACGCGCTCGGCCGCCCGGAACAGACGTTCCCGGCGATCCACATCGCCGGGACGAACGGGAAAGGCTCGGTCGCGGCGATGCTCTCCGCGGTCCTCTCCCGCGCCGGCTATCGGGTCGGGCGGTTCACCTCTCCCGAGCTGGTCGACTATCGCGATCGGATCGAGGTGGACGGGGAGTGGATCCCGGAGGAGCGCTTTGCGGAGATCGTCACCCGTCTCTCCCCGGGCCTCGCCGGAGCCGATCCCCCGACCGAGTTCGAGGTCCTCGCCGCGGTCGCGTTCCGCCACTTTGCGGACGAAGCCGTGGACATCGCGGTCGTCGAGGTCGGACTCGGCGGGAGGTTCGACGCGACGAACGTCGTCCAGCCGATCGTCTCCGTCCTCACCACCGTCGGGCGCGACCATCTCGACCTCCTCGGGGACTCGATCGCGCGGATCGCATGGGAGAAGGTGGGGATCGTCCGGCGCGGCGTGCCGCTCGTTGTGGGCGATCTCCCACCGGCCGCGGACGCGGTGGTGGTGAGCGAAGCGCGTGCTGTCGGCGCCCGGGTTGTGCGGGCGAGCCATGAGATCGAGCTCGCCCCGATTCACCGCGGCCTCGACGGGGCGCGGTACCGGGTGCGCGCGAGTGGATTGCCGGATGAGGTCGAGATCCCGTTTCCACCGGAGTACGAAGGGGAGAACCTGCGCTGCGCCCTTGCCGCGATCCGCGAGCTGCGGAAAGCGGGGTGGAAGATCCCGGATACAGCGATCGTCGCCGGGCTGCGAACCGTCACCTGGCCGGGGAGGTTCGAGGTCATGGGAAGGGCACCGTTGATCGTGCTCGACGGAGCGCACAACGCACCCGGGGCGCATGCCCTGGCGCGGGCGGTCGAGCGCTTCTTCCCGCCGCGTCCACGGAGGACGCTCCTGTTCGGGATCCTGCGGAACAAAGAGATCGGCCCGGTGTGCGATGCCCTGTTCCCGCAGTTCCCCCGGATCGTCCTCACCCGCTCTTCCTCCCCCCGCGCCCTCCCGCCGGAGGAGCTCGTCCCGCACGCGCGGCGGTGGGGGATCGAACCGATCGTCACGTCGGACGTCCGCGCCGGGCTCGCCGCCGCTGTATCCGACCTCGGGGGTGAGGACGGCCTCCTCGTCACCGGTTCCCTCACCGTGGTGCAGGAAGCGCGGCCGGGCCTCGTGGAGGAAGTGAGATGCGTGAGATGATCGAACGGATACAGAAGGCAGGGCTCCCCGACCACGTCGCCATCATCATGGACGGGAACGGGCGTTGGGCCAAGGCGCGCGGCCTCCCGCGCACGGCCGGGCACCAGGCCGGCACCCAGGCGGCGGAGCGGCTGATCAGATTCGCGACGAGGGACCTCGGACTGAGATACCTGACCTTATACGCCTTCTCCACCGAGAACTGGAGCCGGCCGACCGAGGAGGTCGACTTCCTGCTGGACCTCCTCGATCGGTTCATCACCGAGAAGCTGCGCGAATTCGTGGAAGAGGGGGTGCATCTCACCGTCCTCGGCGACCTCACCCCGCTTTCGCCGCGGCTGCGGGAGACGGTGGAGAGGGCGATCGCCGCCACCGCGGACAATACAAAGCTCCATCTCAACGTCGCCCTCAACTACGGCGCGCGCCAGGAGATCATCCGCGCCTGCCGCGACCTGGCAAAGGCAGCGGTGCAGGGCGAGCTCGACCCGGACGCGATCGGAGAGGAGGAGATAACCGCGGCTCTCTACACCGCCCGTATCCCTGACCCTGATCTCATCATCCGCACAAGCGGGGAGATGCGCCTGTCCAACTTCCTCCTGTGGCAGGCGGCGTACACCGAGCTCTACTTCACCCCGACCCTGTGGCCGGACTTCACCCCAGAGGAGCTGATGAAGGCGATCGAGGTCTACCAGCAGCGGGAACGTCGGTTCGGAGGAGTGAGCCAGAGATGAACGTAGTCAAACGCATCCTGAGCGCTCTCATTGCCGGAGGGATCGTGTTCTCCGTCCTTTATGCGGGAACGCGGTTCGGAATCCAGTGGATCGTCGGGCTCCTGATCCTCATCGTCGCCTACCCCGCGGCAGTGGAGTACCTCCAGCTGATGCAGCGGCTCGACATCCGGCTCGCCGCGCCGGACTTCCTCGTCTGGATTCCGATCCTCATCTTCGGCTACGTGATCGAGAACGGGGTCTACGGTGACGTCGGCCTCCTCTCCGCCGTCGCCTACCAGGTCTTCCGCTACCTGCGCAGCCTCCCGCACAAGCAGGGATTCCTCCAGGCGGTGGCCGGGGTGTTCGGTCTGTTGTACATCCCGTGGTTACTTCATTTCTTCTATTCGATCTATATCAGCGGCCCGCCCGACCAGCCCCGCGTCGGGGCGACGCACGCCCTCGTCGTCCTGCTGATGGTGTGGGGGTACGACTCCGGGGCGTACATCATCGGGAGCCTATTCGGAAAGCACCGGGCGTTTCCCAACGTCAGTCCGAAGAAGACGTGGGAGGGGATCGCCGGTGGGTTCCTGTTCACGGTTCTCGGGGCGGCGCTCGGGGCGACCCTGTCCCCGGTGTGGCGGCAGTTCGCGTTCTGGGAGGGGTTCCCCCACATCATCGCCTCCTCTCTCCTCGTTGGGATCGCCGCCCAGTTGGGAGACGTGTTCGAATCGAAGCTGAAGCGGGCGGCCGAGGTGAAGGACTCGGGGACATTCCTCCCCGGCCACGGCGGCGCCCTCGATCGGATCGACGGGCTCCTATTCGCCCTCCCGGTCTTCTTCTTCTACTACCATTACGTCCTTCACTTCCTGTAGTGTTGCCCGCTGATCCCGGCGCGGCTATGATGCGGCATGGACCTGTGCGTGGCTCGACCCATCCACTCTTGTTCGGGTTGCTTCAGGTTGGTATCGCTGTTTCGCTGAAAATGCAAGGGCGGCCAAGCTCGTGCTCGACCGCCCTCTCCGGGTGGTGAAAAAGATGAGGGGGTTCCTCAAGTTGCACGGTTACTATACCACATCTTAACGCGTTTGTCGGTAATGCGCATCACCAAATCGGGAAGAAAAGAGGGTTTTCGGGAAAGATTGCAATCGGGGGCGCGGATGGAGTACCTTCACAGTGCGATGAAACAGCTTATAGTTGCGACCTTGTTGGTCCTGCTCACCGCGGTGAGCGCGGTTGGGGCCGGGGACGTATTCCACCTGGTCCTCACCGGATCGATAAACCCGGTGAGCCGCGACATCGTCAAGAGGGCGATATCCCAGGCGGAAGAGGCGCACGGGGAGATGCTGATAATCGAGCTGAACACCCCAGGCGGATTGGGGGAATCGATGCGCGACATCGTGATGGCCGAGCTTGCCGCCACCGTCCCGGTCGTGGTCTTCGTCGGGCCTCCCGGGGCGCGGGCCGCCTCCGCGGGGGCGATCATCACCCTCGCTGCCGACGTCGCGGCGATGGCTCCGGGGACGAACATCGGCGCTGCCCATCCGGTGGAGTTGATCGGAACCGGTGGGGAAGAAGGCCAGGACAAGACGATGACCGAGAAGGTGACGAACGACGCGGTCGCGTTCGCCAAGTCGGTTGCGCAGGAGCGGGGAAGGAACGTGGAGTGGGCGGAGAAGGCGGTGCGGGAGTCGAGCTCCCTCACCGCGCAGGAGGCCCTCGACCAGGGGGTGATCGACCTGATCGCCGCCGACTTCTCCGACCTCCTCAACAAGCTCGACGGGTACACCCTCCCGGACGGACGCGTCCTCCACACCGCGGGAAGGCGGGTCGTGGAGGTTCATCCGAGCCTGCGCGAACGCCTCCTCGGCTACCTCGCCGATCCTAACATTGTTTACGTGCTATTTATCATTGGTCTGTACGCACTGATCTACGAGTTCTTCCATCCGGGAATCGGATTCGGACTGGCAGCAGGCGGGATCTGCCTCACCCTCGCGTTCTTCGGCCTTCAGATCCTCCCGGTGAACGTGGTCGGGGTGATCCTGATCCTGTTCGGGGTCGGGCTGATGGTCCTCGACGCATTCACCCCCACCCACGGAATCCTCACCACCGGTGGGGTGGTCTCCCTCCTCATCGGCTCGTTCACCCTGTTCAACATCCCGAACCGAACGATCGGGCTCTCCTGGACAACGATCTTCCTCACGGTGGGAACCGTGACCGCCCTGTTCTTGTTCATCATCTCCAAGGGCCTCCTCATCCAGCGGAAGCGCCCGGTGACCGGGACGGTCGGGATGATCGGGGAGGAGGGGACGGCGCGCACCGCCCTCGATCCGGACGGGAAGGTGTTCGTGCACGGGGAATACTGGAACGCGCGCAGCACAGCGGGGAGGATCGAGGCCGGAGAGAAGGTGGTGGTCGAGGGGATGGACGGGAAGATTCTGATCGTGCGGAGGGCGGGTTGAAGGCGCGGATCGCCTACCGCGACGGGAGCTCCCTCCTCGGGGTGGACGGGCCGATCGTGGTGATCGACGCCCTGCGGATGAGCGCGACGACGATCGTCGCGTGCTCCCTTGGGCTTGAGGTGATTCCGGTCGCCACAGTGGAAGAGGCGATGGAATGGGGCGCACGCGGAGCGATCACCGCCGGGGAGCGGGACGGGTGGAAGGTCCCGACCCTCGACATCGGGAATTCCCCCACCGCGCTCCGCGCCCTCGACGGCCTCCTCCCCCGCCGCCTCGCCCTCACCACCACGAACGGTGTCCCGGCGCTCCTGTCCGTGATCGGGCATCCACATGAGGTCCTCATCGGCTCGCCCCTCAACCTCTCCGCATTGGCCGCGCAGATCGGGGGAGCGGCTGAGCTCGGGATTCTGATCGCCGGGAGGCGCGGTCCGGAGGCCGAGGAGGATGAAATCACCGCGGCGTTGCTCCTGGAGCGGCTCGGGGTCAACGCCCCGCCTGGGCTCCCTGCCCCTGTCCCTGCGGCGGCATTGCCGGACCGGTTTGCGCGTACGCGTTCCGGGAGGAAGCTCTCCTCCCGCGGGGAAACGGACGACGTTTCCCTGTGCGGGCGGGTTGATCTGTACCGGATCGTCCCCCGGGTGGTGCAGCGGGATCCGTATCCGATAATCGCAGGAGGAAACCGATGACCAGATACGCACTTGTCGCTGGGTTTCTCGTCGTGGTCGGGCTTCTCGCCACGATCCTCTTCTTCCTCGTCGGGCTCCAGCACGAGGGGATCACGATCCATGTCTCCGGCCAGGTCGACCTGGCGAACTCGGACACCGGCTCGTTGGGGAAGGTGAACCTGGTGATGGACAAGCCGGTGAACCTCATCGCCACTGGCCCGAACAGCGCCGCCATCCCGGCGAACTTCTCCGTCGCCACCTGCCCCAAGTGCGGCGGGTCGATGGTCCCGATCCGGTGGAACCCGATCACCGGGGAGATCATCTGGCAGTGCCTGAACTGCGGCTACACCACGAAGGACGTCACCTCGATCGACTCCGACGGTGAGTGAGAAGGAGGCGGATCACCCCGAGGTGGGAGAGGGCGCCGACCGCGATGAGCCCGAGGTAGGGCGCGTTCCCGACCGCGCCGAGGAAGACGGCGAACAGGCGCAGATCGCGCTTGATCAGCCGTTCCACGATCCCGCTCTGTACATCTTTCCCGTAGCGGAGGGCGTACTCCTTCTTCGCATAACTGGCGAGGATGAACCCAGCGAACGCGGCGAGCCCCCCGATCCACACCCACGGATTCGGCCATGTGCTCCACGCCCGCCAACTAACCCCGATCGTCACCCCCAGGTCGGCGTAGCGGTCGAGGAGGGTGTCGAACCACGCCCCGAACCGGCTCGCCCGGTGGGTGAGGCGGGCGACCTCACCGTCGCACCCGTCGATGATGGAACCGACCTGAACAAGGATCCCGGCGATGATCCCCGCGATGTACCCCGGGACGGCGAACAGGGCGGCACCAGCCACGACGAGGAAGAAGCTGACCAGGCTGATCATGTTCGGGGAGAGACGCAGTCCCCAGGGGAGATCGACGATGAACCCGGAGATCCGAGTAGAGATCGGCCGATTGAGGAACCGGGAGATAAAGCCGTCTTCATGCGGCTTGGACATCCCGCGCAGGAGACGTCTCCGCGCCTCGCGTAGCGCGGCGGGGGTATCGACATCGAGCCAGAACAGGTCGCCTATCTCTACCGCCTGCAGCCTCCCCGCCACCGCCAGCCGGCGCATTCCCCCGGAGAGGGAGAAGTCCCCGGCCGCTTGCGCCTCGCGCAGGGCGGGGAACAGGATCGGATGGCAGAGGAAGAGGCCGGTATCGACCCCGTTATAGCGGGAGAGCCCCTTCCCGATCCCCACAATCTTCCCGTCCACGCTCTGCACCCAGGTGGCGTCCTCGGGGTCGAAGACCGTTTTGACCCTTCGGTCGACGAGAAGGTAGCAGAACGGACCGTCCTTCTTCGCTGTGAGGAGCCGCTGAACCGCCGCCGGTTCGAACAGGTGGTCGCTCATCGTGAGGAGGAACGGGCGGTCGCCGACGTGTTCGGCTGCGGCAAGGGCGGACGTCCCGTTCCCCTTCCCCCATTCGGGGTTTTCGATCGCGGTGATTTTTACTCCGTACCTCTTCGCCCATTCCGCAAGGCGGGGGCGGATCTCATCGGCGCGGTGGCCGAGGACGACGAAGAACTCTTCCACCCCGGCGGCGCGCAACGAGAGGATCGTCCGCTCGAGGAGGGTCAGGCCGAGAAGCGGGGTGAGCGGCTTCGGCGGCGCGGTGCGGTGGTGACGCGACAGCCGCGTCCCTGCTCCGGCAGCGAGGATCACTGCCGGGATCCGCGTCGCACCTCCTCCGGAACCGGTGCCCGGTTTCATCCCTCTCACCCCCTTGATCTGCGCGTGCGATAGTTAGATAGAACGGGAAGCTCCCGTCATGGGCGGACCGATGGTCCGGCGTGCCCCAATTCGGGGTTGAAGAAGCTGTACTGCCGATACAGAGGGGAAAATCCCTCGACACAAATATAACGGCGCACGGATGGAATTTCAACCGAAGAGGGCGGATGCAAGGCGGTCGAGTTCAGGGATGGTCAACGTCTCGCCGCGACGGGTCGGGTCGATCCCGAGTTGCTGCAGTAAGGGATCGATCCGGTCAGGAGGGAGGAAATCACGCAGGACGCGCCGCAGCATCTTTCGCCGCTTCCCGTAGATCGCCCGCACAATGGCGAAGAAATCATCTGGGGCCGCTGTAAACCGGGGGATGGAGAGGAACTCCAGCCGCCACAGGACCGAATCGACCGCAGGAACGGGATAGAACGCCGTCCGCGGGACGTGACGCAGGGGGATAACCTCTCCGTAGGCCTGGACGAACACCCCGAGGGCGGAGCCATGCGGCCCCGGACTCTCCGCGATCTTCTCCGCTACCTCGGCCTGGGTGAGGAGGACCGCGCCTGAGATCCTGGCCCGCTCCTCGATCAACCGCGCGAGGATCGGGGACGTGATTCGGTACGGGAGATTCCCCACCACATAGACCTTTTCCGGGCCGAGCGCCCCGAAATCGAACCGGAGGAAATCCTCCTCCACGATCTCCACGTTCTCGGTTCCGGCGAACTCCTGTCGCAGCCCGGCCGCGAGGCGGTGATCGACCTCAACCCCGATCACCCGGACTCCCAACTCCGCCAGCCTCCTGGTGACCGTCCCCAGTCCGGGTCCGATCTCGACGACCGTCTCCGGTTCGGCTCGCTCGACCTCGGAGACGATCCGGGCAAGGACGTCCCGATCGACGAGGAAGTTCTGACCGCGGCGCTTGCTCGGCCGGATCCCGAGCTCGCGCAGCCGGGAGACGACCGTGCGTCTATCAGTGAGCTCAGACACCGGCCTTCTGTTTGATCCACCCCACGATCGCGTCGAGGACCCGCTGATCGACCGGTTCATCGG
>JAGGSO010000088.1 GCA_021159055.1 Candidatus Bipolaricaulota bacterium
CTGCCATGCTGAATGAAAATATATTCTACTATTTTAATTTGTATATTTTATGTCGTCTTCAATTTTCCCAAAATTGGCTCATATACAAGTCCTTTGTCCATGAGGGATGCGAGTGCCTCCTCCACAAGATTTCTTTCCATTCCTTCCTTTTCTCCGCTGTCAACTATCTCATCCCACAGAGCGCCGTCTTCGCCCTCGCATTTTTTCACGATTTCCAGAACTTTTTCCTCTGCCTCGCCAATCTCTTTCATATACTCTATTTTTCCTGTCTCAAAGTGGGATAAAGCTTCTTTTATCAAAAACTGGTAATGGTCAACGTCCACATCTCCGTAAGCAGACAGGGCTTCAACAACTCCCTCTGCGGTCAGTGCTGGATAGCCAAGCTCTTTCAATTTGTATACGGACGGCGGGTTCATCTCCATCGCCTCTTTCATCGCCTTTATTCTGGCATATGTGTGCTTGCATGTCTCGACAATCCAGTAATCACGCAACATCGCATCCACTTCCTTCATCATCTCAGGGCGGATTGAAACAAACAGTGTGCCCTCCTCGGGCTCGTACACCCTCGCCTTTCCGACAACCGCCACATAGCTCGGCGTTTCAGCCCCGGCGAGGAAGGCAGCAGATTCTGGCTGGTACTGCCCTGCATATATGCTGTATATGCCTGTTGGGTCGGAAAGATGGGCCCTCCACATCTCGCCTTCCTGGGCAACGTTCTCCACATCGGTCAGCACGCCAACAACGAAAAGGCGGTTCACTTTTGCCCCCAAAGGGGTGATAACATAGGAAGGTGTTTTTTCACCTTCACCCTTCAGGATATGCGTAGAGTCGTTATACTCGCCTGCAAATACCCTAAGCGCCGGCTCCCTCATTCCATCACCTCCATTTTCGATAAAAGCTCCTCCTTCTCCTGCTCTATTGCGGGCGTGACCATCTCTGCATCCCGGACTATGAGGGTAACTCCGTATTCATCGGATAATGCATTTCCCTCTACATGGATTGGGTGGGCTATGAGCAAATTTTTAATTTCTTCTTCAACAGCTGTCTCCCCGCCCTCTCCGGATTCGGATGTCATCTTTTTGTAATCATCGAGGGTTTTGCCTGTAAGCTTCTCTGTCACCTCCCTATCAAATATGGCATTGACGGCACCTGTCCCGTCATCGACAACTGCCTTTATCCTCAAATCAGGTATTCCCTCAACCTCTCCGTCGACAGGACAAACTCCTTCCCTTATGGCCCTGTTGCATTTGGGGCACCTGTAAATTATGCCAGAGCCGTTTTGCACCTCTATCACAATTCCTTCGACAGCAACATCCACCCCGCCCCCGACCTCCACAAGCTTGTATATAGGAATGCTTTTCTTGCCCATTTCTTCGGCAATTTCTTCATCCAGTTTCTCGACTTTCGCATTTTCATCAAATATGAGCTGCGGGGCGCCTCTCCATGATTTTGTATACGCCCCTTTTATCTCAACAACATCTCCCTCCTTTATTCCAAAATCTGTCCATGAAGTATAGCGTATCTTGCCTGTTTCATCGCCCATAATTCCTGTGTATACTTTCTTAATCGTTCCTTCAACGCTGACCTCCCTTTCCTCCATTGTAAGCAGCTTAACTTTCACTTCAACATTTGAAAGACCGGGTTTTAAGTCAATAACATTGTAATGCTGCGGCTTTCTCTTTATCAGGTCCACGCTTTCATCGGTTTTTTCCACCTCAGTCCATTCGGAGAAATTCAATCTGGGCTGTCCTCCCCACTCTCCTGCAGATGCGTTTTTTATGCGCACAACGTCTCCCTGCTCGAGCCCGAAATCCTTCCAGGCGGTGAACGGCAACACCGCTGTTTCATCCCCTATAAGCCCCCTGAATATTTTTTTCTTCTCACCCCTGACATCAACCTCCCTATCCTCAATGGCAACTATTTTTCCGAGTAAAGAAAGGCGCTTGTCATCTGGCTCCACATCGCCTAATTTCTTCTGAATTGATTGGACAGCTATCTTTCCGCCATATTTTTTTATGACTGCCTGCCTTGCCTGCTCTACAGGCACCCCATAATCAATAAACTTTTTCAAATTGCTTTCCACATCTTCCCTGCTAACGTCGTTGCCAACAGATTTCATAATATCATCAACCACAGCGCCCAAATCTTCGCTCATTTTATTCATATTGAAATGGAGGAGCGAGTATAAAATTTTTGAGGGTAACATTTTGAGGATAACAATAATGAACGATTATGTTTTTGGAATGAGTTGATACCAGCCGGCATAACACGCCACAATCTGAGGTTCGACAAATATCAACGGCGTGCATGGCGCTCCAATGCGATGTT
The DNA here is from genome assembly GCA_021159055.1 of Candidatus Bipolaricaulota bacterium. Lineage (NCBI taxonomy): Bacteria > Candidatus Bipolaricaulota > Candidatus Bipolaricaulota bacterium. The sequence continues at coordinate 2,329 of JAGGSO010000088.1, forward strand.
CATTAAAAGCAGGAGAGCGGCAATTGAAAGCAGCAATGCTATCACCAGAAACGGGAGGGCGAAGCCGCCTTTTGCAGCATAAAAACCTATCAATGCAGAGGTAGGACTGCCTGTAAGTATCAAAAGGGAGCGATAAAACCC
>JAGGSO010000089.1 GCA_021159055.1 Candidatus Bipolaricaulota bacterium
CCCTCGGCGTTGCACCATACGTGAGCCAGGAATTCGAAATGAATTTCCGTCACAACGCTTTTTTTATAGGGGATAACACAAGGGGGGCAGTAAATGAGGGAATGGCCGATTACACTCCTATATTTCTTTCTGAGGTGCCCCAGCTTTTCCGCAGAAAAATAGTTTCCGTTGACATTGCTCTTGTCCAGCTTTCGTATCCTGATAAGCATGGATATATGAGTTACGGGATAAGTGTTGATATTGTAAAGTCGGCAGTGGAAAATGCAGACATTGTCATAGCTCAGATAAACAAGAACATGCCCCGCGTCCTGGGCGACAGTTTCATCAACATAGAGGATGTTGATTTTGTCATCCCCTATGACGAGGAATTGCTTGAATATAAAACAGATGCTGCAGACGAGCAGGCAAAGGCAATAGGGAAAAATATTGCCCGCCTTGTTGAGGACGGCTCCACCATTCAGGTCGGATACGGAAATATTCCAGATGCCGTGGTTGCCAGTTTGAGAAATAAGAAAAATTTGGGAGTGCATACAGAGCTTCTCACAGACGGCGTCGTCAAATTGATAAAAGAGGGTATTGTCACAAACTCTGAGAAAACAATACACAGAGGCAAAACAGTTGCATCATTCTGCATGGGGTCGAGAGAGACATACAGATTTATTGACAACAATCCGGAATTCGAGTTTCACCCTATAGAGTATACAAACGATCCGATGGTGATTGCGAAGAACAACAAAATGACAGCCATAAATACAGCCCTTGAAATAGATCTGACAGGGCAGGTGACAGCAGAATCCCTTGGCCATGAATTTTACAGCGGCATAGGCGGGCAGGCAGATTTCATGAGAGGGGCAGCGATGTCAGAAGGCGGTAAGAGCATAATAGCTTTGCCATCTACTGCAAAAAACGGAGAGGTGTCAAGAATCGTGCCCTTCCTGAAAGAGGGGGCGGGCGTGACTCTCACGAGAGGAGATGCCCGTTATGTTGTTACTGAATATGGCACAGCATATCTTCACGGAAAGAATATAAGGGAGAGGGCAATATCGCTCATAAGCATAGCCCATCCAAAATTCAGGGAGTGGCTGCTTGAGGAAGCCAAAAAATACAATCTTGTGTACAGAGACCAGATACTTGTGGAAGGAGAAGGGGGCATATATCCTGCCAATCTGGAAAAATATGTAAAAATAAAAGATGGAACAAAAGTGCTGCTTCGCCCAATCAAACCTTCGGATGAGGATTTGATAAAAGAGCTTTTCTACAAACTTTCGGACGAGACCATATATAAGAGGTTTATGGGGGTGAAAAAGTATCTGCCGAGACAGCAGCTGCACGAACTGGCAAATGTTGACTACTCAAAAAATATGGCCATCGTTGCGGTTATAGGCGAGGGCGAGAAGGAGGAGATATTGGGAATAGGAAGGTATGGACTTGATGAGGATACAAACAGCGCAGAGGTGGCATTTGTAGTAAGGGACGACTGGCAGGGAAAAGGAATAGGAACTGAACTGCTGAAATATCTTACCACGATTGCCAAAAAGAGAGGGCTTTACGGGTTTACTGCCGATGTATTCGCAGATAACAAACCGATGCTCTCACTGTTCGAAAAATTCGATAAGAAGAGCTACGTCATGGAAAAGGAGCTAACCGGAGGAATATATCATCTGAGAATGCACTTCAAGTAAGTTCCTTCAACTTGAGCTCCAGCTTGTGGATCTTATCCCGTATTTTCTGCTGCTTTTTAGTATATTTTTCCTTCAGCTTGTTGTATTTTTTTTCTGGCATATCCTTCTTTTTTTTCTCAAGTTCTTCCAAACTTCTATGCAATGATGCTCTTGCCTGATTCAAATCTTCGATTTTGTCAATGATTTTTCTCCGTTCCTTTTCGTTCATGTGGGTAGAAATCATAAAATAGGATAAAAACTTTTGGAATATGCAGGTTCGGAAAATAGAAGGCGTGGGATTTGATTCAAATATTTATATTTTGAGGGATGGCGAGGCGGCGGTCATAGACACGGGAACGGGATTCAACTCTGCATATGTCATTGGCAGCATAATGGAAAAGGTTGGCATGAAGAACATAAATGCGATAATTCTGACGCACGAGCATTTCGACCACTGCGGCGGCGTTCCGGACATAAAAAAGCACTGTGATGCAGAAGTCATGATTCACGGGAAAGGGGCAGAAACCATAGAAA
>JAGGSO010000090.1 GCA_021159055.1 Candidatus Bipolaricaulota bacterium
GATAGAGACCGACCTGTCTCACGACGGTCTGAACCCAGCTCGCGTACCCTTTTAACCGGCGAACAGCCGGACCCTTGGGACCTGATTCAGCCCCAGGATAGGATGAGCCGACATCGAGGTGCCGAACCTTCCCGTCGATGTGAACTCTTGGGGAAGACTAGCCTGTTATCCCCGGGGTAACTTTTGTCCGATGAGCAGTGGCCCTTCCACAAAGTGCCACTGGGTCACTAGGACCTGCTTTCGCACCTGCTCGACTTGTAGGTCTCGCAGTCAAGCCTCCTTATACCCTTACGCTCGTTGGCTGATCGCTAACCAGCCTGAGGAGACCTTTGTGCGCCTCCGTTACTCTTTAGGAGGCGACCGCCCCAGTCAAACTACCCACATAGCACTGTCCCGCGACCGCTGCTAACGGCCGACGGTTAGAGTTTCAACACCCGCAGGGTGGTATTCCAAGGACGGCTCCACCGAGGCTGGCGCCCCAGCTTCATCGCCTCCCACCTATCCTACACAACGAATGCCAAAACCCAGTGCCATGCTATAGTAAAGCTCCACGGGGTCTTTTTGTCCAGCCGCGGGTCACAGGCGTTTACACCTGTGCTTCAATTTCACCGAGCATCCGGTCAAGACAGCGCCCAAGTCGTTGAACCTTTCATGCGGGTCGGAACTTACCCGACAAGGAACTTCGCTCAGTTCTGTTACTTTCGGGCTGATACCCTACTGACCTGCTTGTGCAGGCGGACGGGACTTTCGCCCCGCCTCCTCCGGTCGCCCGGAGGCTCGGACTGTATCTTCACCCCTGTGGGGCGCTCGGCGTACAGTCTCTGAGGATTCTGAAGACCGAGAACGGAGGTTCATGTGCTGAATTATCCGCTCGATCTCTGCAAGTCCTTCATCCGTAAGGTGCTTACCGGCCTCAATGAGGTCGAGCACCTGTACGAACCTTTCGAATTCCCTGGCCTTGGAGGTCCTCAGCCTATTTCGCTGAAAGAACGGAACGATCTTCGTCCTCAGTTCCTCCAACGAACGGACGCAGTATCGATATAGATCCTCACGATGATTATCGTGACGTCTATTCACGTATATGCGCCCACATCCGAAGAAATCCTTCAGGATCTGCAGAGCTTCCAGGCTACGCTCTCCCTGAGTCACAACGAATTCAGGGAAAACTTGCCATCCGCTGCTCATCGATGGATTTTTGAAGATGCTTACGGAAAAGCATCCCTCCCCATCGACGAACCCGGTGATCCACCCCTCGGTCTTCAGTCTTTCCTGCTGATTGTCCGCACCCATCGCATTGTCACCGCACAATTTTAACATGCGGTAGCGTGGGATACTAACCGGATTTTCCAGCATATAGCCGAGTTTTACTAAGGCAACTTACGCTACCTTAGGACGGTTATAGTTACCGCCGCCCTTCACTGGCGCTTCAGTTCGGCGCGTTAACGCCTCCCCTTAACGTTCCAGCAGTGGGCAGGTTTCAGACTCTATACATCCTCTTACGAGTTAGCAGAGTCCTGTGTTTTTGCTAAACAGTCGCTCAGGCCGATTCTCTGCGGCCACCCGAAGGTGGCACCCCTTATCCCGAAGTTACGGGGTCATTTTGCCGAGTTCCTTGACCGAATTTCACTCGTCCACCTTGGTATTCTCTACCCGCCTACCTGTGTCGGTTTGCGGTACGGACTCTTCCTTGCTCGCTAGAGGCTTTTCTCGCCCGATGAAACCGTCTCCCTTCGCCCTAAAGCGGGCTCGCCATCACACCTCGACTTAAACGGGGGAACGGATTTGCCTATTCCCCCTACCTCGGTGCTTGGACACACTAATCCGTCAGTGTGCGGAGGGGTTCCTTCGGGGTCCCCCCTTCGCTCAAACGCAAGGATAGAGGCGCAGGAATATTAACCTGCTGTCCATCGGTTACCCCTTTCGGGTTCACCTTAGGGTCCGCCTAACCCTGGGAGGACGAACCTTCCCCAGGAAACCTTAGGCATTCGGTGGCAATGATTCTCGCATTGCTCGCGCTACTCATGCCGGCATTCTCTCTTCCGTCTCGTCCACCGGACCTCACGGTCCAGCTTCAGCCGTTAACGGAATGCTCCCCTACCGATCACCGTTCGAAGAACGGCAATCCCGCAGCTTCGGTACCAGGCTTAGCCCCGTTAAATTTTCGGCGCGTCGCCGCTAGACTGGTGAGCTATTACGCACTCTTTAAAGGATGGCTGCTTCTAAGCCAA